>CAZZBM010000004.1:0-9036 GCA_964652255.1 uncultured bacterium | reverse complement strand
TTTAATCTTTTTTCTTGGTGCATGTGTAAGTGAACAGAGTAGAACAATATCTTCTGAGAAGGAGAAATTGAGTATGTTTTATTATAATGTATTCAAAGCCATCGACTTAATAAGTGATGCTAGGGATAATAGGGCATCACAAAAATATCTTGAAAAGTATTTGAATACTGATATTAGTCAATATCAAAATGATTTAGATGAATCTTTTTGCAAAGAATTTATGAAAGACATTTCAAAAAAATTTGAAAAACAAGTCTATAAAAAAGAATTATTTTTAGATTTTTTAAAGAAGACTTCTCCTGATAAAGACTGTTTTAAATTTTAAAATTAAAACTTAATTAAATATCTTGTTTAAGTCATAAAAAGAGCTGTTTTAGTGACTCGAAAGTCTAGTTCATAACAACCCCGTTAAGGGTATTTTACCTGTTTCTTTTGGTTCTGTTAAATCGAGGGCAAGGTATTTAGTAAAGAGATATTCAATATACTTAGTCAATTTTTTTTTAAAACATATGATTAATTCATTTTTAAAAAATGAATTAATCAAGTTATTGAAAACCTTTCTTGTAATTTAAATAATCTTCTATAGTTCCTGTAGAAATCTCTGTGTCTGCCTGATAGGTGAATTCTCTTTTTAAAAGAGGTTTTTCTTCTTGAACTATATTGCTGGGAGTTGAAGGGTGTTTTAAAGAGTAATCTTGAACTAAAGGATATTCTTTTCTAACTAAAGGTTAACTTCATTTGTTTTTTTTTTTTTTAGTTTAAAATATAACAATGACATCATTTTTATTTTTATTATTGCTCACCTGTGTTTCGCAAGAGAGGGATTTAGCCATCAATACTCGAAAAGAAGCTATTATAAAAGCTAGTGTATTAAGAAATATTTTAAATAAATACAAGGATGTTAAAGATTTTGAAGATCGGGAAAGTTTTGTAGATTGGGAAGATGGGGAAGAGTTCAAAAGATTTGAATCTATGAATGAAATTGATAAAAAATTTAAAAATCTAGATAGAACGTATAATAATTATAATATATATGTTATAGAAGGTGATGAAGAATTTCTCTCTAATTTAGAGACATATAAGAAGAAGATCTTAGTAATTAATCTGAGAATGGAAGTGTTGAATTTGGATAGAAAATTACACGCAGATTCTTTCTATTCAAAAAATAGAAGTAATTTTGGTATTACTAGAGCAGGTTTTGTTTTTAATTTTGAGCACGTGAAATTAAAAGAAGATGAATACTACAAGGCAAAAGAGATAAATCAACCAGATCAAAAAAAATATCCAAAAGTTACTGAACAAGATTTTGAATTAAGAGGAAATTTTAAATAATCTTATTGTTTTTATAGTTTAAATAATCTTCTATAGTTCCCATAGAAATTTCTGTGTCTGCCTGATAGGTGAATTCTCTTTTTAAAAGAGGTTTTTCTTCTTGAGCTATATTGCTGGGAGTTGAAGGGTGTTTTAAAGAGTAATCTTGAACTAAAGGATATTCTTTTCTAATTAAAGGCTTATATTCTCGATATTTTTTTAAAGCTTGAAGATAAGCTTCTTCCTTTTTTTTTTGATGTTTAGAATGAAAATAAGAAAAATATTCTTTTCTGGCTTTTAGGTAGGTGAAAAAAAAATCCTCTTTTAATTCAGGTTTTTTATAAAATTTCTTTTTCATAGAGATGATTATAAGTGAAAAAACTTAATTTTGACTAGTTTTGTGCTTCTTTCTACAATAATAAATATGAAAAAAATAGTCATTACTGGTGCCGGAGGTCAAATTGGGCAACAATTAGTCTTTAAATTACCACTTTTATTTAGAGAAGAGATTGAAATTAGGTTATTAGATTTACCTGAAGTTGTAGAAAAAATGGATTGGATGATCATGGAATTAGAGGATTGTGCTTTTGATTCTTTAAAAAAAGTTGAGCTTTTTTCTGAAGAAAAAAAAGCTTTTAAGAATGCTGATTATATTATTTGTGTAGGGGCTTATCCAAGAAAACAGGGCATGGAAAGATCAGATTTATTATTAAAAAATGCTGAAATCTTTAAAAAGCATGCTGAAAGCATTACACAGGTCTGTTCTCTGGGAGTAAAAGTTCTTGTAGTGGGTAATCCTTGCAATAGTAACTTGTTTTTATTGAGTCAATTTTTAGATGAAAAACATCATTCAAACTTGTTTTGTTTAACCACTCTTGATGAGATGAGATTAAAAGCTTTTTTAGCTAAGCATTTTAAGGTAGGCGTTAGTGATATTCACCATGTTTTTGTTTGGGGAAATCATTCTCTAACACAGTATCCTGATATTTTTCAAGGTAAAATTCAGGGAGAAGATATGTTTCATAAATTAGGTATGGATTTTCTACAACAGGAGCTATTACCTAGTATTAGACAAAGAGGAGCGAAAGTGATTCAAGCTAAAGGAGCTTCTTCTTCTTCTTCAGCGGCAGAAGCTGTTTTTAAAGCCACTCAATATCTCTTTTTTCCTCAAAAAGGAACCTTTTCTATGGGAAGAATTTCTCAGGGAGAATATGGTATAGAAAAAGGATTAGCCTATTCTTTTCCTTGTGTTCATTTAAGAGAAGGAGAAATTCAAGTTTTAGAAAATCTTAAAATTGATGATTTTTCCAGAGAACAGATGCTGCTATCAGTAGAAGAACTTAAAGGTGAAATAAGTATTTTGAAAAGCCATCAATTGATTTGAGTTTTTTTTAGGCATAAAAAAATTTAGCATTGAGAAATAAATTTTTAAAAAAATAACTTGTTTTTTTTTTTTTTTTCTTTAGACTGTTCATATGCAATCAAAATTATTAGTTTTAACTTTTTTATTGTCGTCTTGTGTTTCTATGGATAGAAATATTAGTAATATCTTCGATAATAAACCTCATTCACCTTTTCAGAAAGAAGAAGTTTTAATTGAAACTGATACTTTTATAAAAATTCTTGCTAAAGATGCAGCCTATATAAATATGCTGAAAAAAAACACTACTACGATCTATGTGTTGATGTCTGAAAAGGATAAAGAAAGATTGATATCAAATAATAGTGAGATAAGAGCCCTTACAAGAGAAAGACTTTTAAATATCTCCTTGTTAATAGAGTTAAGATCAAAAATTTATATATTCGAAAAGGGGATCTTTCATAATCAATTAACTGATCTTTCAGATTCTTTATTGTACGGAAAGATTGATTTAACACGGATAGATAACACCATTGATGAATATAAAAAAAATAATTCAAATAAAAGATTCAAAATTATTACTGAAGAAGATATTGATAAATTTAAATAAAAATTTATAGAGAATTGAGTTTTATTTTTAAATTAAAAGAAAGAACTATTTTAAAAAAAATCTAATAAGTTTTCCACATGATCTATTATTAAATCAGAGTTAGTTATGATTTCTTGATAAGCATAGGTTTTAGGATGAAGAGGATAATGATTAGTAAAAAGTGTTTTCCAACCAGCTTTTTTTGCTGGAATAATATCAGCATCAGCTGAATCACCTATAAAAAGACAATGTTCTAATTTTAAATGAAGAGAGTTTTGATGAAAAAAAGAAGGTTTTTTAGCTTTATAAATAATTTGATCAAAAAGAGGAATAATCTCAGGATGAATTTGAGGAAGAAAAATAGGTAAACTATTGGTGATTAAGATGATTTTTTTATTTTTTTCTTTAAGATCTTTTAATAAAGAAGGAATTTCATGATAATTTTTAATGAGAGTTTTTTTATGTTCTTTGACAAAATTAATAAAAAGACCTTGTCGATGAAACAAATCGACACAATCACTTAAAAGTTGAGGATTAAGAGGTTCAAAATGAATCAGATAAGATAAAAGACACTGAATAGAATATTCAAATATATTTTTATAGGTAAAGGGCAAATGATCTTGAGAATAAAATAATTTTCTATTTTGAAGATCAAAAGAAAGACCTAAGGGTTCAATGAGTTTAAAGGTAGATCCTTGAAGAGGATATTGATAATAAGTGATTAAATGATTCTTAGCATAAATAAAAGCTTCTTTTTCCATAGGATAAGGATCATATCTGAAAAGAGTTCCATCTAAGTCAAAAGCAACAGTATGAATATTTTCAAAAAGTTTTGTCATAGGTTTTCATTATATCCTTTTTTAAAAAAAATTCTTTAAATTGACATAACTTTTCTCTTTGTCATAAAAGTCTTTTATGACACATTGGGCTTTCTTTACAGCGAAAAAAATCATTCAAGAAAAGGGTGATAAAAATGAATATACAATTGCTACGGGTATTACACCAAGTGGTTTCATTCATTTTGGTAATTTTAGAGAAGTCATTACTGGTTATTTTATTGCTAAAGCATTAAAAAAAATGGGAAAAAAAGTAAGACTCATTTTTAGTTGGGATGATTATGATACCTTCAGAAAAGTTCCAGCCGGTTTAGAGAATAAAAATTTTGAACAATACCTTTATCAACCTATTTCGCGTATTCCAGATCCTTTTGAAAAAGAGCATTCTTATGCTGATTTTTTTAAAAAGAACTTTGAAAAAGAATTAGCTGAAGTAGGAATTGAAGTTGAATTTATCTCTCAAACTAAAAAATATCAAAGTGGAGACTATAATAAAGATATTTTAGAAGTTTTAGAAAAAAAAGATCAAATTATAGCTATTCTTAATCAGTATAGAACAGAGCCTCTAAATCAAGATTGGCTTCCTGTGGCTTGTTATTGTTCCAGATGTTTTAAAGATAAAATGGAAAAAATGACTTATTCTCAAGGGGAATTGTTTTATCAATGTCATTGTTCTCATAAAGAAGCTCTAGATGTCTTAAACAGTCATCAATTAAAACTTCCATGGAGAATTGATTGGCCAATGAGATGGAGATATGAAAAGGTCGATTTTGAAGCTGCAGGAAAGGATCACTCTAGTGATGGGGGAAGTTCAACGACTGCTAAACTTATTGCCAAAGAAGTTTTTAATTATGAACCTCCAACTTATCTTCAGTATGATTTTGTCTCTTATAAGGGGCTGGGTGGGAAGATGAGCTCTTCTAAAGGGAATTTAGTGAGGTTAAAAGATGTTTTAGAAATTTATCCTCGTGAAATTATTTTTTGGATTTTTGCTAGTTATAAACCTAATGTTGATTTTGCTATTTCTTTTGATTTAGATGTGATTAAGACTTATGATGCTTATGATAGATTTAAAGAAAAAGAAGATGATTTGAGTGAGGAGATAAAATTTTTAATTGATTTTCAATCTAAAAAAGAACCAGCTTTTAGACACTTTTGTAATATTTTACAAATTCATAATAAAAATTATGAAGAAATTAAGAAAAAATATCAAGAAGACATTCAAGAAAGATTTTTTAAGGCTGTTTATTGGTTGAATCACTACGCACCTGAAGAATTTTTATTTCAGTTAAAAGAAGAGCAAAATAGAAAAATTAATCATCATCAAGATTTTTATAAAAAACTATTAATTCTTTTAAATAAGGAATTTAAAGAAGATAAAGAGTTACATGAAGATCTTTATGCTTTAATTCATGAGTTTAACTTAGATCCAAAGGCAACTTTTCAAGAGATCTATCTTCTTCTTATTGATAAGGACCATGGACCTAAACTAGCTCATTTTATCTTAGAGATTGGTCCAGAAAAGGTTCAAAATCTTATTAATGCAGCTTTATGAAAAGTTTTGAATGGAGAAAGACCCAGGATGGGTCTCCTGCTTTTTATTCTTATGAATATGAAGAGCTTTCACATAATTTAACAAGTTCAAAACAAGAAACTTATGAGTATTTTATCAAGGGAACAAATTTTTTATCTTTAGCTTCAAAAAAGCCTGTCAAGATTCTAGAAATAGGTTTTGGGGCAGGAATTAATTATTCTTATTTTCAAGAAACTGGAATTAAGAATTTTACTTATCTAGGATTAGAAAAGAATGAAGATTTTAAAGAATTTATTAATCCTAATGATCAGTTGAAGGTTTTATGGGGTGATGCTGAAAAGTTAATTCAAACCATAGAAGAGTCTTTTGATATTATTATTCATGATGCTTTTTCTACTAAAAAAGAGATAAAATTATGGTCTGTATCTTTTTTGAAAAATCTTTTAAAGCTCACTCATTCTGAAACTATTCTTTCTACTTACTGTACAGCTCCTAGGGTTTTAAAAAGTTTTATAGAAGCTGGTTGGTTTATAGAGAGAGCACCAGGTTTATATCCTAAAAAATATTCCTTAAGAGCTTATTCTCAAGAAAGAGATAATAATAAGATAAGACAAGAATTAAGTCATATTCTTTCTTTTTAAAAAAGTTAATTTTGTATATAAATTTATTTTTCATGAAATAAATTAATTAAAAAAAATAGATTTTGTCTTTAAAGTTTACTATATTAAAAAAAGTGAATTTTTTAAAAAAAGTTTTAAAAAAAAAGCTTTTAAATCAGAGTGAGGACCAGTTTTTTTTAAGATCCTTTATTGATTTTATTGATTATTATTATATTAATGAGCTCACTTTGATTGAATTAAGAGCTTATTTTGAAAATAAACCCTTAAAAAGACCTTTATTGAGAGTATTGTTTAAAAAACATTGGTTTCAGATGCTTTCTAAAACTGAATTAAGATTAAGTTTTCATTGTCTGAAAAAAATTTTTTTAAAAATAAGTGAAGAACACCCTCAGTTTTATTCTTTCTATGTATTGATGAAAAATTATCATCCTTTTCCTAAAAAAGACCTTAAAATAGAGATTCTAGAAAAAAATTATGATAAAAAAGATAAAAAACTTTTAGCTTTTTTTGTAAAAAATAAGGTGAGTTTAAAAGATCTTCTCTATTTAAAAAAAAATGATTTTATTATTGATCAAAAGGTTTTTAAATATAAAAAGTATTTAATAGATCTTCCTGATGATATAGAAAATCTATTACAAGAAAGTGAAGATTATATTTTTTCTCAGAACAATAAGCCTTTAAAATATGGGACTCTTGTTAAAAGAGTTTATGATTTAAAGAGATAAGTTTTTGTCTTTAGCATAATGTTTGTTTATATCAAAAAATCCTTTTTAAAAAGAGATTTTTTAGTTTTTTTTCAGAAAATCCGAATATGAAATTATGTTTGTGTTTATATTTTATTTTTTTTTATTTATATCTTGTGATAAGGGTTCTAAATCAGACTTATCTTCAGATTCTTTAGATTTATTTTCAACATCTACAGTAACCAGAGAAGAAAATTCTGATTTGTTAACAAGTAATAATAAAGATCAATTAGCTAATGATAGTACTATTCCTAGTATGAGATCAATAGATATCTTCGATACAAGTGCTATTCCTATAGTTAGATCTACTGGTGTATCGCCTGATTCAGATAATGTTTTTGATAGATTTTTATATAGACTTGAGATGAATTTGAACCAAGCGAATTCTACGTTAAAAAAAATTATTAAGCAAGCTAAAAGTATTTTTATTGAACAACCAAATTATGATAGTATAATTTTTGAACTTATTCATAATATGAATTCATTAATAATTTTTTTTAGTGATGAAAGTAAAAGAGATTCTTTTCTAAATAGTATTGGAAGTATTAGAAAACCTTTTGTTTTTGAATACACTAATGTTTCAGACAAAAAAAATGCATATGAATTATTTTTAAATGCAATTATTATTCAAGAAGGAATAGAAATAGAATATAAGGATCAAGCTAAAATTATGCAATCTATTATAAATACTATATTCATGAATGATTCTGATGATTTTTTATATTTTATTAGTGAGAATCTTAATAAGGATGAAATAAAAACATTTATAACAAATTTTAATAAAACTGAAGAAATTTTTAAATTAGTTTTTAAACGAAACTAAGCTATAAAATGATAATTTTAATTGATTTAAACTGCTTAACATCTGTTAAGAGATAGAAGATGTTTTGAGAAAAATCTTAATGAAGCTGAGTTAAAATTTGAAATCAAAATCTAGCTATGCTACAAAGCTTTTATGGATTATATTGATTTATTGCTCAAAGCTGGTTTTGTAGATTATGGACCTACAAAAGGTTCTATGGTAATTAAGCCTTACGGGTATTCCTTGTGGGAATCTATTCAAAAGTATCTTAACAAAAGATTTACTGAAACTGGACATCAAAATCTTTCTTTTCCTAGCCTCATTCCACAAAGTTTTTTTCAAAAAGAAGCTAATCATGTGAGTGGATTTGCTAAGGAATGTTTTGTTGTCACTCACACTCGTTTAAAGAGTGAAGATAGTACTATTAAGTTAGACCCAGATTCAATCTTGGAAGAGCCTTATATTCTTAGACCTACTTCAGAAACTATTATTTGGTCTACCTATAAAAACTGGATTCAGTCTTATAGAGATCTTCCTCTAAAATATAATCAATGGTGTAATGTTTTTAGAGCTGAAATGAGACCTAGACTTTTTTTAAGAACAAGTGAATTTTTATGGCAAGAGGGTCATACTGCTCATGTTACAAAGGAAGAAGCTCAAGAAGAAGTTCAAACAATGCTCAATATTTATCAAGATCTTTGTGAAAAAGTATTAGCACTATCACCTTTAATTGGTCCAAAGAGTTTTAATGAAACCTTCGCTGGAGCTGAATATACTTTGACCTTAGAATCTTTAACTTACGAAAAGAAAGCTCTTCAATTAGGAACTTCTCATTTTTTAGGTCAATCTTTTTCGAAAGCTTTTGATGTGCTTTATAAGGATCAAGAAGGCTTATTTAAACATCCTTATTGTACTAGCTGGGGAGTGAGTACGAGACTTATTGGAGCTCTGACTTCAACTCATATAGATGAAAAGGGTTTTGTGATGCCTCCTGAAATAGCCCCTATTCAAATCGTTTTGATTCCTATTTACAAAGATGATTCTAAATCTCTTTTAGAAGGATCTTTAATGGAGTTAAATCATAGACTACAAAACAAGGGAATTAGAACATATCTAGATTTAGATGAAAATAAAAGTCCTGGTTGGAAATTTACTGAATATGAACTTAAGGGAGTTCCTTTGAGAGTTGTTTTAGGTCCAAAAGATCTAGAAAAAAAACAAGTAGAAGTTCATTCTAGACT
>CAZZBM010000003.1:0-30882 GCA_964652255.1 uncultured bacterium | reverse complement strand
AAGAAAAGAGAATTTGATGAAATGAGTCATGATTTTCATGTTATTATTTTAAAAATAATAATTCAATATAAAATTTTATAGGTTTAAAGAAGTTTTTTTGTTATAGACATTATATAGATTAATAAAATTTTAATGATAAAAAAAGGCAAGATATTTGGATTAATACAGCTTTTATTGTACAAATTACTAGAGATTAGATTATAAGATATAAAAATGTTGTTTATAAAATTTTTTATTAAAAAAATATTTTTTTCTCGTCAAAGACAACATCTTCTTATTTTGTCAGCTTTTGGATTAATTATTTCTTCTATGGCTTTATTGGTTTTACAAGGAGTGATGACTGGACTTCAAGAGGGTCTTATTAAGAGATCTAAATCTTATTTAGGAGAAGCTACTTTAGAAAGCTATGAAGAATTAAAATTTAAAGAAAGACATAGAAGAGAAACTCTGATAGAAGTTTTATTAGAAAAAAATGAAATTGTACCTTCTATTTTGCATGGTTTAGATGATTTTACTTTTGATCAAAAAGATTTTTCTGGATTAGTTTTAGGGACAGAATTGGCTCGTCAATTAAAAATTCATTATGATGATGAAATTCAAGTTTTGGTTCCTCATTTAAAAAACTTTATCTTGCCTAATCTACCTAGATTTTTTTCTACACATGTTTCAGATGTTGTGTATACTCAGGTTGCTCAATTAGACTTTGCCCATTCCTGGATTTCTTCTAAAATTTTAGAAGAAAACTTTATTGAAGGTCCTTATCTTTATAGATTTTTTGAAAAACCTCTAGAAATTCCTAAAAATGGTCTTTATTTAACCTGGGAAGAACAACAATCAGAATTAGTTTGGGCTTTGGCTTTAGAAAAAAATGTTATGATTATACTCTTTGGAAGTATGAGTCTTATTATCGCTCTTTCTATTAGTTTTTCTTTTGCCGTCTTTTTCTATCGTATAAAAAAAGATTTAGTTACTTTTCATGTGCTGGGCTTATCTTTTAAAAAACTTTATCAAAAATTAGCTGAATTTGGATTTTTTTTTACTACTTTTATGGTTGTCTTTGGGCTTTTTTTAGGTAAATTTTTTTTAGAATATCTAAAAGAAGATCCAGAATCTCTAGAATATTCTTTGATTAGAAAATTTCCTATTAAAATTGAAGAGAAAGCTCTGTATCTTTCTTTTTTTATTCCTTTTATGATCTCTATGACATTTTTTTATCTTGTTTATTTTACTTTTAAAAAAGAAAAGAAAAATTTATTAAACTTATTAAAAAGAACAAATTAAATACAAAGATCTTTTGCCATACCTCTGAAAATAATATAATGAAAAGGAGTTAAAATATACCAATAAAGTCTTCCTGAAAGTCCTTTTGGTCTAAAAGTGGCAATTTGATGATATTGATTATCTTTAATAAAAAATTCTAACCAAGCTTCTCCTGGAAGTTTCATTTCAGCGTAAAGGAGAAGTCTTTTTTCTTCTTTATTAGCAACAATCACTCTCCAAAAATTCAAACTAGAACCTTTTTTTATTTTTTTAGCTTCTTTTCTAAATCCTACTCCTCCTAGAATTTTATCGATAAAACCTCTTATTTGCCAAAGAGATTCGGCGTACCAAGTTTTTTTACTTCCTAAGTTAAAAATATTTTCTAGAGTTAAAAGCTCATTAGTCATTGTTCTTATTTGAATATCTTTAAAACAACCATGAGTTGGCACATGAATATAGTTAATAAGATCTTGTTTAGTAAAATCTTTTTCATTAAATAAAAGTCTAGAATAATCTGTGGGTTGAAAACAAAGATTAAAGGATTCATGAAGGTTGAGGAGCTTTATGTTTAAATCTTGGGTTAAGGTGTTAGGAATAGGTTTTATGGGAATTTTTAAACTGTCAATAAGATTTTGAGCTAATTGAAAAGAAGTAGAGGTGATAAAATAAAGCCAATAAGAAGAAAGTTTAGGGCTAAAGAAAGGAATAGTGATAATGATTCTTTTTAGGTTTCTGAATTTAGCTAAAGTTAAGAGAAGATTTTTATAATTTGTCTCTTCATGCCCAGAAATATCGTAACTTTGATTGTAGGTTTTTTTAAAAAAAAGAACTCCTGTTAAAAAATCTAAAACATTATGTAGTGAAATAGGATAAGTAGGAGTTAAAATCCATTGAGGAGCAATCATAATAGGGAGCTTTTCTACTAAATCTCTCATGATTTCAAAGGAAGCGCTTCCATTACCTAGAATAATTCCAGCATTTAAAGTCGTAAGTTTATGAGATGTTTTAAGAATTTTTTCTACATTTTTTCTAGAGGCTAAATGCTGAGAAGTTTCTTCTTCATTGCTAATACCTCCAAGATAGATAATTTGTTCTACTTTTTCTAAACTTTTTAAAAAGTTTTTTGCTTGAAGAGCTTCTTTTTCATAAAAATCTTTTTCCTTTAAAGAATGAAGAAAATAATAAGCAGCATCAATATCTTTTGGTATATTTTTAAGATTTTCTTCTTTTAAAAAATCTATTTCTAAAATTTCAAGAGAGGGGTGAAGAATATCTATTTCTTGAATGTTTTTTTTATTTCTTACACAGCAATAAACAAAATAGTTCTTTTTAAGAAGTAAAGGGAGTAGATTTTTACCAATATAACCATTAGTTCCTGTGAGAAGTATTTTTTTCATTGATATATAGTAAATAAATATTTAATAAATATAAAGACTTCCATTCTTACAATCTCTTTGAGCTCCTGTGAATTTTTTTAAAGAATTGGAAATATTTCTTACTCTTAAAGCTCCTAAAAGAGCCATCCCTAAGGCTTCTTTGTAATTAATGATTTCAGCAGAGGGTAAAATAATTTTAAGTTGAGTTTTTAAGGTAATTCTTTCTATGAGAAATTTGTTAAAAGCTCCGCCACCTGTAATAAAAAGAGTTTTTTTCTTAGGATACTTTTTTGTAAAAAAAGCAATTTGATCAGCAATATGTTCAATGCAAGTTCTTAATTGATCTAAAGTTGAGCCTTTTAATTGTTTTAAGAGTTGATTTTTGAAAGAAGCATCAAGTGATTTAGGTGGCTTTTTTTTAAAAAAAGAAAGATTGTTCATCTTTTTTAAGTCAGTTTGGAGAAGTTTTCCTTGTCTGGCTAAAGATCCTTCTGGATCATAAGAATAATTTAATTTTTGCGAAAGAGTATTAAGAAGACCGTTACAAGAAGTAAGATCACAACCTAGATCTTTTGTAGAGATATTACAAATTCCTCCTAAATTTAGTCGAAAATCATAGGAAGAAAATAAAAGTTCATCAACTAGGGGTATAATAGGAGCTCCTTGACCTTGAGCAGCAAGATCACTGCTTCTTAAATCTGTGAGAGTTGTAATTTTTGTTTCCTCAACAATAAAAGCTCCATGACCAAGTTGAAAAGTAGAAGGTGGGTCATGAAAAATAGTTTGACCAGGGGAGACGATGAGATCAATATTAAGGTGATTTTTTTTTATAAAAGAGGCGATTTTTTTCCCGAGATAAGATCCATATTGAAGGTGTAAAGACCAAAGATCTTTAAAGTTTAAAGTTAGAGTTTCACTGAGTTGTTTTTTTATTTTTTGATCATAAGGAATATAATGAGTTTTTAAAATTGTATAATCAATTTTTTTTTTAAAAGAAAATTTTACAGCAATAAGGTCAAGCCCATCTAAAGAAGTTCCAGACATGGTTCCAAGAACAATCATAAAAAGATTCTCTTTGAATAATAAACTAAAAAAAGAAAAGATCCAAGAGAGCTAAAAAGAATCCAAGGGGCAAATAAAAAAACAGATCTTCCTTCGTTGATAATCATCCCCAAAGAAGGATAGTTGCCTGGGCTTAAGCCTAAAAAACCTAAGGCACTTTGTTGAATAATAGAAGCCATAAAAAGAAAAACAAATTGCATTTTTAAAAGATTTTGTAATTGAGGAAGAAAGTAAAAAATAAAAAGCCTTAAAGAGGAAGCCCCAAGAATGACACCATTAAGATAGAATGGTTTTTTTTGAATGAGTTCAAATTCAGGCAGCATGATTTTGTAAAGAGAAGTCCAAGAAGAGAAAATAAAAATAATAATGAAATTCAAGACACTGGGTTTAAAAAAAACAAGAAGAAGAAGATTAAAAATTTGATTAGGAACAAGTAAACTTGTTTGAAATAAAAAATTGGTTAATTTTTTAAACCAAAGGCTAAGATAGATAAGAAAAAAAGTAAAGAGTAAAACTCCTACAACGGAGATAAAGCTTAAAAGAGAACTAAAAGCAATTGATTTCAACAGAAGAGGAAGAAGGCTTTGACCAAAACTATTGGTTCCTAAAAAAAAAATTAAAGAGGGTTGTAAAAGCTTTTTTTCAGGTGCAATCAAAGGAGTTGTTAAAAACAAGGGAAAAAAAAGAATAAAAATTTTACTTAAATTCAGGATGAAGGTTTTTTTGAATAACATGGCTCACTCCTAATAAAAAATAAATAAAAATAAGATTAAAAATAAGACAAGCTTGAAGAAGTGGAAAATCTCTTGTGTTTAAAGCTTCAAGAAGAAGAAGTCCTAAGCCTGGAATATCGAAGATTTTTTCAATAACAGCAAGGCCAGTAAGTACTGATAAGGATTGTAAGGTTAAAATATTAATCATTCGAACGCTAATGTTTTTTAGCAGAAGGAAAAAAAGATTTTTACCAAAAATTCCTACTCCTTGATGAAATTTATAATAATCTTTTTTTCTTTCTGCTTCTAAATCTTTTAAAACCATAGAGACAAAATAAGCTGAAAAAGTAATGGTAAGAGGAAGGGTGGGTAAAAAAATGCTACCACCCAAAGAAAAAATTGACCATTTATAGCAAAGAAAATAGATAAAGAGTGGAGCTAATAGAAAAGCTGGAATTGTTGTAAAATAAAAATAAATATTTTTTATTTTTTGAATAAAAAAGTTTTTTTTATAAGTAACAAAAAGCCAAAGAAAAAAAGAACCTATTAAAATAGTAGAAGTAAAAAGAGCTAAGAAAAGATAAAAATTAGTTTTAAAATGTTGCCAGATAAGAGCATTGATAGATTCTTGTTTTATTTCGGATATTCCAAAGTTAAAAGTTAAGAGACTTTGAGAGAAATTTTTTAATTGAAACCAATAATCTTTTTTAAGGTGAAGAGTACTTCTGAGAAAATCTTTTTCTTCTTCAGAAAAAGATCCCATGAGAAAATCTACTTGATCTCCTGGAATAAGATAAAGAAGGTAATTAAAGAAAAGAACTAAAAGAATAAAACTAAAAAAATGCTTAATCAAGGATAATCTCCTTTAAAAAAGAAAGTCGGCCATCGGCATAGAGTTTAATATTTTTTAAATGTTGTTTATAAAGTAAAGTATAATTTTCATGCCATAAAAAAATCATAGGAAGATCTTCATGAAGAATTTTTTGAGCAAGAGAATAATTATTTTTATTAAGAGCTTCATCAAGTATAGGATTTTGATAATAGTTTCTATTCATGCCTTTTGGAGGAATAGACTTTGAGTGAAAAAGATATTGAAAAATATCAAGAGTTTTAAAACCTACTACACTTCCAATATAAAGATCAGCTTCATTGTTTAGAATTTTCTTTAAATAAACAGACCATTCATAGGATTCAATATGAATAGGAATATGATTTTGGTGAAAAACTTGTTGTAAAAGTGGAATAATTTTTAAGACATTTTCTGATTGAGTCGTGAGTAGTGTTAAGGGTTGATTAAAAATAGGTTTTGAAAAAATATTTTTTTTGTTAAAACTTTTAAATTCTTTATAGTAAAAAGGAAGTAAACTTTGAGCTAAGCTGACGTTATCTTTAAGAAGATGGTTAATAATAGTATTATAAGGGATTAGAGAATAAATAAATTGTCTTTGTTCTAGGGAGATATTTTTTCTAAAATTAAAAGCTAGATAAGTTGTTGAGGAAGAAATTTTTTCTATTTTTTTTAAGGAAGAATTTCTGTGTAGGATTTCACGAGTGAGTTCAGGGTTGAAGGCATTAATGGTAAAATCAAAATCTCCTCTTAGAAATTTTAGAAATTTAATTTGATCATCTTGTACAAGAGAGAAATGAATAAGGAGATTATCTTTTTTTCTCTTTAAAAGAATATGGCGATAGGAGGATTCTACTAACTGAAAAGATCCACAGGTTTTTATAAAAGATTTTACTTTTGTTGAAGGTGAAGAAGAGGGAATAATTCCTATAACAAGACTAGCTTCAAAATAAGGAATTTTATCTTCAAGATTAAAAATGAGAGTATTATTATCCAGAATTTTAATTTCTTTTATTTTTTGAAAAAAATAATTTCTAGGTATGGTAAGATTGTTTTTAAGTTGATTATAAGTATAAGCTACATCATGGCTGGTGACAGCTTGATCTTCAAAAAAAAAGTTTTTCTTTAAGGTGATTTTTAAAGATTTTTCATTGAGCCAAGTTAACTTTTCAGCTAGTTCTAGAATGAGCTCATTGTTTTCATTAAAATTGACTAACTTACAATAAAGAAGATCTTCAAATATAAAACTAGTGAGATTATTTTGCTGAAATCTTGGATCAAAATGAGTAACTTTTTCAGAAAGGATTGTTCTTAATATTTTTTTATTTGATTCTTGTGGGGAACAAGAAAAGATGAAAAAAAAAATTAAGAAGAGCGTTTCCACAGAAAAAATAATAATACAAATTGAATAAAATAAGTAGAGATTAAAAAAAGAGAACCGTTTTCACTGAAACCATAGGAGTGAAGACCGGAAGCAAGAATATAATTAACTCCAAACCAAGCCATAAGAACGCTAGAAAAAGCTGTAGCTGTTAAAAATATAAAAAGAAAGGGAGAGATAAGTTTTGAGGCTTTAGCATGAAGAATAGCAATGTAGAAAAGAAGAACAATTAAGGACCAAGTTTCTTTAGGGTCCCATGCCCAAAATCTTCCCCAGCTTTGATCAGCCCAAATAGCACCGAGGATGATGCCTAAAGAAAGAAGTGCAGATCCTAGAAAAAGAAGAAAATGAAGGTTTTTTTCAGCTTCTTGAGAGAAATCTTTTTTTATTAAATAGTAATGAGCTAGAATCCAAGCAAGAGCAAAAGCTCCATAAGAACTTACAACAGTAGTGACATGGGTAGAGAGCCAGAAGTTGTTTCTAAGGACTGGAACAAGAGGATGAATTTCATGTGAAACCATTTTATCAGCAAAAAGAAGAAAGCCTAAGGCTAACAAAGTATAGATAAGAGCACTTAATTTAAAGAGATCTTTTTTTAAGAAAAGAGAAAAGAGAAATGCTGTAAAAGAAGAGAAGAGAAGAGTTTCATACATGTTAGTGACAGGACCTCTTAAACCTATGATGACTCTAAATGTGATAGTGAGTAAGATGAGAAAAAAAGAAATGTAAAAAAAGAAAGAATAATATTTTTTGAGAGTAAAAAAAAGAAGAATAGCTAGAAGAGTCATAAAAAAAGATAAAAATAGAGATTTTAATTTAAGAAAAAGAACTTCTATATTTAGAAAAAAGGATCCATACTTTTTTTTATACTCTTTTTCACTTTTGATGAAAAAATCTTGTAATTGTTGATTTTTAAGTTCTTCTTCTTGAAGAAAGTCTCTAAAGAGAACAAATTTTTTTTCTTTAAAAAGAGAAAAAAAATCTCCTTCTTTGATTTGTAAGTAAAGATCAATTTTTTTTAAATATTGAGAAGAAATTTGATCCTTTTTAAGAAGAAGTTCTTCATAAGAAACAATATCTTTATTAAATAATTTTTTAAAGGAGGGATCTTTAATGGTTAATTTTGGAATTTCTAGTCCATAGCTAGAAAAAGAAAGAAGGCAAAAACTTTCTTTTTGATTATTTTTTAAGCTCAATTGATCAAAAGATTCTTGAGCTAAAGTAAGAAAAGGTTTAACTCTTCCTTCATGCAAGACGGGAAGACTATCAGAGAGGTTAGAACATAAATAAATTAGAAAACTCATATTTTTTTTTAACAAAATAATTTTAATAAAAAAAGTTGGTTAAAAAAATAAATTTTATGCTATGGGTGGATAATGTATTTACTAGCTTTGGATAAGTTAGATCTCTCTGGTACATAGAAAGGTAAATCCATACTTGAAACTGTTTCAAATTTGATTAAAAACTTCCCAAAATTGAAGAAGTCAAATCTTAAAGAGTTGGACCTCTCTTAGAAACAACTCACTAGCTTCTCTGTCACTATTAGCAAGTTGACTCAATTGAGGTGGTTGGATCTTTCTTATAATAACCTCACCACCCTCCCTGAAGGTATTCAGAAATTAGAAAAATTAGAGCTCCTTTATTTAAAAGAAAATAAATTTACTGATCAGGAAAAAGAGAAAATTAGAACAATGTTTTCTGGTAGAACTATTGATATTAAATTTTAAATAATCTCATGTTCTTGAACGATTAACATTAACTCTTTAATGTTTTTATAGAATTTTTCTATGAAAAAATATAAGAAATATCATGTCTTTAATTAATATATTTTTATTATTAGAATGTATGACTGAAAATAAAATAGGTTCATAAATTCTTCGGATGGATGTGTTCATTAAATTTAATTCAATTCACGATTTCTACTTTTTTGAATTAATCAGCTTAAAAATCTACAGATGGATAATTTTTAAAAATAAAAGAAAATTAGTAAGAAAAGTTTTTAAAAAAAAGAAATTTTTGTTATATAATTTCAATATGTGCTTGTTTTTATTATATTTTGTTTTTTCTCAAGAAAAAAATAATACTCAATTATTTAGTGCTCTTGAAGATCCAACTTATGAAATTAAAATAGGTTACGGTGATAATGTTCCAGTAGAAAATCCTTTGGATGCTCAATATAATCACTTAAGCTTTGTTTCTTTAGGTGAAAGTTTAAAAACAATAGGTACAAGAAACCTAACTCTTAAGAAAAATTATCCTTTTAAAATCTATTTAACTTTTACTCAAAATGTTGTACTTAAATCAGGTCAAATTTTAGTCACTAATGGTTCTTTACAGGAAGAGAAGTTAGAAAATTCAGAAAATATAAAAGCTAAAAAAGAATTCCTATTTACGTGTATTCCAGAGGTGAACACTGAAGAAATCCAGATAAATTTTAATGGAGCTTTTTCTTTCAATAGAAAAGTTATTAATGTTGATAGTGTTTTTGTGAAATTTGATGATTTAGTTCCAGGTTTAACTATGGATTGGTTTCATAGTTCAAATCCGAAAAATTTTTTAGCTTATGAAGCGAGTGTACGAGTTTTAGGACCTAATTTTACAGGAATTAATCAGTTTCAAGAAAATACAGAAGAGTTTTTTTGTGAAAATTGTCAACTTTCTTTTTTTACCATGAATCAGATTGGGAGTCCTTTTTCTACTTATAATTTTGATATTTATCCTCTTGATCCAAGCCATCCATCTTTCTTTTACTTAAAAAATGGTTTTTTTAAAACTTCTTCAAGCAGCTCTTTGGCATCCTTGCCTTTAAATTTTTCTTGGTCTGATAGAGCTATTGCTTTGAGCATAAATGATTTAGAAAAATCTAAAATTAAAAAAGAAAATTCTTTTTATTATCAATCTTTTGATTTATTTTTAAATGGTAGCTCTAAAAAAAGCTTATTAGATACTACTTTAATAACAACACCTAGAAGCATTGCTCTACAAACAGGCTATTCTTTTGAAAGAAAAAAACATGAATTTAATATAAAATCAAAGTTTTATATGACTGTAAATAATACTTATATAATAAACGATGTTATTAATTTAAATTCATTACAAACTTCTTACAATAACACAGGTTTGCAAATTTTATCTTTAAATAAAGTAGAAGATATATCAAAACATTACATAGGTTATTTTTCAATTTCAGAATTATTCAATAATGATGGTTTTTTTAGATTAAGAATTCCTTTTGATTTTTTTATTAAAAATGATGATCCTTATTTTTTATTTACTCAAAGTAATAATATAGAAAATAAGTTTTTAACTTATTTAGACCTGTCTATTGATATTAAAAAAATATCAGATACTGTTTTTAAAGTTTATTTATTAACTCCTTTAAGAGTTGTAAAAAAAGAAAGCTTTGCTTTTAATTCTTTTTTTAAAACTTATGATATTTTAAATATTTTTTTGAATGGAGATAGTGTTGAAGGTAATGATTCATTTTTTTTAACATTCACTATTCAAAAATTTAATGAAGGAATTTCTTCTTTTGTTATAAATCCAAAAGAAGTTATACAATATCTTATAGGAGATGATCTTAATGAAACAAGTTTTGGAGACTATTCTCTTGTGAATAAACAAGATTTTATTAATAAGTTTCTCTTACCTACTATTAAAATTTTTTTAGATAAAACTAATAATAAGTTTACTTTTAATGTTTTTTATAATTCAAGCTCTACTTTAGAAAATATTTTATCTGACATAAACTATACTCATGATAATCTTATTTGGTATGATTTACAGCTTTAAAAAATAGTTTCTTAGGTAGTAATGTAGAAGGGTTCCAAAAACCAGTAAAAAGCTTCCTAAGTATTTCAAAAATCTTCCTGGATCATAATTCACGTTAAGGACAGAAGCATAGCCATGAGGTGTTTCAAAGTAGGAATTTTGATATAAGGTAAGATTTTTAATTTTTAAAGGTTGATTCATAGAAATTTTTTCTGTAAAGAATTTTTTTTCATCATAAATTTCTACAAAAGACTCATAGCTAGCTGCTTGATTGGTACCAGGATTCATGTCCATATGAAATTTTTTTAATCTTATTAAAAAAGGAAGGTGAAAATTTTTTTTCTCAAGATAAAGTTCAAATCCATCAATTTGAACTTTATCTTGAGAGGTCAGGTAAAACTCTTCTTCTTTATACTTAAGTTTCACACCTTGAAGATAAGTTTTATTTCCTTTGGGAAATAACCACTGAGGTTTTTTTTCAGGAACAAGATTTTCTTCTAATTTTAAAATAGTAAAAGTGAGATCCATCCAAGGAAGTTCCACTACCTCTCTGGCTAGCTTTTCTTCCCACTGATCATCTAAATAACCAATAAAACCATCAGTAAAGATAAGAAGAGTCTTTTCTTTTTTAAAAAAGTTCTTTTGAAGAAGTAATATAAAAGAATTACTGGCAAGAGCCATGTCTTTATTAAGAGGATAGGGTGCTAACTCAGGAAAAAAGGTTAAACCTTCAAGGTGATAAAAAAGTTTTCCCTGGCGAGTTCTTTCCATTTGATCAATAGACTTACAATTCTTATTACGGGTATCCCAAAGAATCCAATGTCCTTTTTCTCTTAGGCAATTTCTTAACTCTTTAGGATAGAGATGAATATTCAAAGGACCTAAATTAATAAAGGAGGAAAAATCTTTTTCATCAGTGGATAAGTAAAATTTTTCTTCTGTAAAAGAGTTTTTAATAAAAAAATAACCACCAGTAGAAAAACTCTTTTTCCAAGAGATTTCTTCTTGAATAAAGGGATAATACTCTTGAACCTTAAATTCATTCCATGATTCATTGATTTTTGTCTTAAAAACACTTTCTGGAAGTTCATATTGAGCTTGTTTGTTTTTTCGATGATCTTTAATAGTGATTAAAGACCTTTCTAACTCAAGATTTTGTTTAAAAGAATCTTGAGGATAAAGTACAAGGATGCCTTCAAATCCACTGATAAAAGTTAAACTAGAACCTAAAAGTAAAATTAAAATTCCTAAGTGAAGAATATAAAAACCACTTAATTTTTTTTTAAAAGGCAGCCTTCTTAAAGTTGATAAATAAACACTTAGAAAAATAAAAAATTCTAAGATTAGAAAGAGAGGATGATCATAAATTAACTTTCTAGCTACAAAGCTATTACTGTAAGATTCAATAAAGGAACCTATGGCAATGAATAAAGCAATGAGTAAAAAAAGAATAATAGCGGTATACATTTTCACTAATAAATTTTCAATTTTTTTCACTCAAGGTATTCTCCTTAAAAAAAAATAAAAGTCTAGGGTTTGAAATTTAAAAATTGATTTATTAACATTTTATCTCTTAAAATAAAGAATATGTTGTTAATTCTTATTGATGCAGGAAATCAAGAACCTCAGCCAGCCCCACCTTTTCCTCTTGTGGTAACTCCAGTTTCTAATGTCAATGAAAACCCACATGATCTTCCAGATCGACCTGCACCACCTCCTATTCCTCCAAAAAAAGCTACAGAAGTTACTAGTAATAGTCCTGTTAATCCACCTCCTTATGAACATGATTTACCCAAGGTTGATCCTTATACTCCTGAGGCTTTGACTCAAATAGGATGGCAGTGGCCATTAAAATCTTATAAGAAAATTACTTCTCATTTTGGGGTTAAAAGAGGAACTTCAACGCATAAAGGAATTGATATTACTGCTAAAAAAGGGACTCCTGTTTATCCCATAGGAGATGGTATTGTTATTGATAGTCGTCATCAAGGTCATGATAGAAGTTATGTTGGAGCTACTGATGGTAAAGGGTGGGGAAATCTTATTACGGTGAAACATCCAGATGGAATGAGAAGTCTTTATGCTCATTTACAAAAAAGATTAGTTTCTGTAGGAACTGCAGTTTATAAAGATAGTATTGTTGGAACAATTAATTGTACAGGTGGTTGCCGGGGAAATCCTGGAGATCATCTTCATTTAGAAATTTTTCCACCCGGCTCTAAAAGACAAAGAAATCCTCTTGTTTATATTACACCACCTACAAATCCTCAACCTACTCAACCAACAAATTGCACAAGGACCCTTGTTTAAATTCCAGATGAAATGATATTAAAAATTCAAAAGCAGTTTGATAATCAAAATTATTGATAAAATCTAAATTAAATAGAATTTAATTTAAATATTGTCCTAGGGGGTATTTTCTTTAGAAGAAAAACAGTGTATTAAAATATTGAATTATTTTTTTATAATAAAGATTGATTTTCTATTTTTTCAAAAAGTTTTTTAAAAAAATGTAAAAAATTCAGGTGTTCTTTTCAAAGAAGACCTGAATTTTTTAGGATATTTTAAATTTAAAATTTTTTTTTATTGAAATTAAAAAATAAATAAAAAAGAGTGAGATGTTTTTTTATGAGTATATTTAAAAAATTGAATATTGTGGGGTTGTTTTTACTTATTAACTTAGGTCTATTTGGTCAGAATAATCCTATCTTTATTGGAGATAAGAAACCTCAGGAAAAGATTGTTTATGCCACAGTAGTGGGAGATAAGAAACCTCAGGAAAAGATTGTTTATGCCACAGTAGTGGATTCAACGAAAGCAGAAGAAGAAAAAATAAAAAATTTAATAAAACTTGCTAATTTAGATACAGAAAGAAGAGAAAAAGAATTTAAAAATCTAGGTGGTCAAATCATACCTGTACCTGAAGCAGTAACTGTTAATGTTGGTGATAAAAAAGAGGCAGATTTTAGAAAAACTGTTATTTTTGATTTTGCAATTCAGAATAAGAATCCTTTAAATCTTTTTCGTTCTCATTTAAATGCTGGTCCTTATAATGCTGGATATCTTTTTAAAGGAGTCATTCCTTCTATAGGAAGTTCAAATATAGGAAGTTCAAATGATTTTAATTCTCTTTTTAATCCTAATAATTTAGATAGTTTAAATAAAGTAATATATCAAAGAAACGAATATTTAAATGATTTTTATTTTAGATTAGAAGAGATGACCTTTCATAAGATGATAGAAAATGATTCTTACTACTTAACTTGTAATAATCTTTATTCTGTGATGCTTCCTACAAATGAAAAGTTGTTTATCGTTTTAACACACGATATCCCTACGGGATCTAATTTAATGGAAATTGTAAATTCAGGAATTAACTTTGACACGAATTCTGTTGGGATTTTTTTCTCTTATTCAAATAATTCATCTAATATTTCAAAAAAAAATCCTGAGATAGCTATATATAATTTTAATAATACTTTAACTGAAGCAGAAAAAGATTATCGTATTCAAGCTCTAGTTCTTTCTATAGCACAAAGAATGTATCAAAAAGAAAAATATCATGAATTCTGTCAGCTTCTAGGATTAGATGATATAAAAACAATGAATCCTTTATTGAAAGCTATAGTTACGAATGAAAAAATGCTCTATGAAGAAATTTTATCTTATCTTGAAAGTTTGAGTTATGGGGATGATTTAGCTCTAAAAAGATTATTTCAAGGAAAAAATTCTTATAAAATTTTAGAAGAATTTATTTTTAAAAATGTTCCTTCTGTTTTTAAATTATATATTTTAGCTAAATTAGAAGTAAGTAGCAAAGGATAAATTTAATATAGAAAAAAATTAATATAAAAAAGGAATGAAAATGAAAAAAATAACAACTATTTTCTCGCTTTGTTGGCTACTAGCGACAGGTGTTTTTCAAGGGCAAACTACAAATCAAGGACCACTAGATCCTAATGGAGCAACTTATTACGATCAATTAGATAAAAATGGTAATGCACCTGGTGAACTTAATAAGTCACAACCCGTAGGTGTTTATACTTATGATCATACTAATGCTTATACCCACTTGATTCCTTATTTGAAAAACAGAGCATCAGATGAAGAAACTTTAAAACTTCTTCAAATTTATCTACTTTATAAAAAAAATAATTCAAACTTTGATTCAGGACCAGATTGTCAAACTTGTATTAGAGTTAAAATTCCTAAATCTGTTGTTAGAGATGGATCTTTTTATGAAGAAAAAGAAAGATCTTTTTTTAAAGATAATGTAAGCTCTTTATTATCTATTAATAATTTTTTTCAAGAAAGGACTCTTTTAGGAGCTTTAGGCTTACAATTAATTGATGCTTATTTTGATACTAATTTACAGAAAGATCAAATGAATCAAATTACTATGGTATTTTTCTATAATCCTTATCAAGGACAACTTCGTTTAGGAAAAGGTATCTTATTAAGGTATTCTTATCCTTTTACTTTAACTAAAACTCAAGGTGAATATGTTAATTTGAAACTAGATTTTCCTTTTGGAGAAAAATCACCAGGAAGTGACCAATTTAATCTTTATTCTCTTGATAATCAGCCAAGTTTAATGATTCAGAATGTTAACTTAAATAATAAGCTCTATAATTCTCCTGATGTAAACAGTGAAATAAGATATTCATCTTTGTTTTCTCTTTTTGGAAGGTATCTTGTTGCTGCTAATAACTTAGGAACTTCTGTTTCTGGATTAGTTAAAACTCAAAATTTTACAAGCGAATTAATAAATGATATGGTAAAAACTATTAATGATAACAATCAAAACAACCTACCAACAACAACATCAGACATGGATCTTTTAGTACTTGGTTATATATTTAATCCAGAAAATGTAGAAGAGGTTAAAAATACTTACAATGAAATTATTTCTTTTATACTTAGACAAATGAGTACTAATCATCCTGTTTTTTTGACTAATAAAAATAGTACCATTCTTAAATAAATTTAATTTTTTTAATAAAACAACATAAAAAATACTTTAAAATATTTTTTATGTTGTTTTTAAGTTTTCTTTCTAATTTAACGATAAAAATTTATATGTTGCTAAAATTTTTATTGTTACTTATGACATCTTGTTCTATGGAAAGATCTTCTGAGCAGGCAAATGTTGCCTCATCAAATCAAGGAGGAGGAGGTTCTGATTTATTAGAACAAGATGATATTGATTTTCAGATCAATGAAGTCTCAGATTTAAGAAGTCCTGTTTTTGATTTATTAAAATCAGCAGATAGTAGTAAAGCTGATAGTATATTTTTCTTTCTCACAAGAAATTTATTAAACTTGAACAGTTTTTATATTGTTAATTACTTGCAGCCTTATTTTTATTATGGTTTTACACCAGGGGCTAATTACTATTTTCCAGATAGTGTAAGTTTAGATATTCTGAATGAAGATCATTCTTTTAATCAAAATTCTACTTATGTTAACTATATTTCTGATGAAGATAGTCTTTTGCCTTTTGCTGCTTATGAAATTCAATTCAATGAAGATGTAGATCTTATTGATGAGAATAAATTTTCTTGTTGGAAATGTAAAATTAAAGATATTAAAAAAATTAACAATAGAACTTATCAATTTTTTGTTTTTCCTTGGAAAGATGATTACGAGATTAGGTCAAGTATTAATGAGGCAGAAGTTTTGGTAGATTCTTTTAAAATTAATGTTTTAGATCAAATTCCTAAAAAAATTCAAGAATTTGACTATAATCTTAATCAGTTTCCAAATAGCCCCACTATTGAATTAGAAGTTTTTATTAAAAGAGGTGCCTTTCAAAATGCTCAAGGAAAATTATCAAAATCTTCTCATCATCTAGATTTAAAAATTCCAGCTTTAATGACAATGGGTATTAAAATAGAAGATAAAGATGTAAATTCAACTAGTAAAAAAATTACTCTCTATACTCCTTACTATAGTAAGTGGAGAAATTCTTCAAATTTAAAAAATATAATTAATGTTTTAGGAGAAGGTTGTAGTTTAGAAGAAGACAGTATCACCCCACTTGGTCCTAGTATCAATGGTGGATATCTTGCTTATTCTTTTATTATAAATAAAGATGAATATGAAGATATTGGACCTACGAGGATAGAGGGATTTCAAGCTGTTAACAAATATTGTCCTATTAGTTTAGCGCCCTATGCACTAGAAAGTGTCTATCCCTTAAAAGGATTCTATACTTCTTCTTTTTTTACTAATGACCAAACAAAAATAAACTTTAACATGAGTTTTTTTGGCGATATGATAAATTATGCTGCAGATCCTTATGTTTACTTCACTCAGTTTTCAGGTCAAGTGATTAATTTTCCAAATTATCTTTCAAGAAATGGATTAGCTCTTTATGCTATAGACTTTTTCCCAGAAGAAAGAACAATGACATTATCTTTAAGCGGGAATCAATCCCTGTATTCATCCTATGATCCTAACAGATTAAGTTTAAGTGAGAAACTTCTTCCTTGGAAAAGAATACCTAATGAAGTTCCTGTTGATTATTTAAAAAATACTTTTCCAAGAGTCATTGATAATCTTACTAATTATGAAATAAGTAGAGCTTTTTATCCTGTGAATTTTACAGGTTCTGAACCTAGTTATCCAGCTCAAAATACATCTAGTGATTATGCCCAAAATCTTTCTCTTTGGGAAATGCCCACTTATACAGATATTCCAAGCTATGTAAAAGGTTATTATACTTTTGGTTCTGAAGTTCCTTTTACTTCCTATCTCAAAGAAACACCTTTACTCATAACTTCTATTGAAGCTTTTCATGAAAGAGATTCTTTTCGACATAATAATGCAAATTTTTTTGAGAAATTTCCAGTAAGTAATCAAATAGGAGTTAGTTTTGATTATGCTTTCCCTTTATATGTAGATATAGGAAAAGGAATGTCTTCTTCACCTGAAGAAAATCATCTCTATGTAAATATTATCTCTCCTTTAGGCTTAAGGTTCACCAATGATGCTCTTGATGTAAATTTTCGAACTGCTATTATGAAAGATAATTTTTCTTGTACTAACACTAATATGAAGACTGTTCTTTATTCGCTTCCTATTGTAGAAGAGTCAGCTTATAATTATGATAATCCAAGTGATTCAGAGTCTGGTTACTATCTATTTAAGTTTTATATTTTTACTGAAACACCAGGGCAACATGTGTGCACTTTAACATTAAATGAAGCTACTATGAATTCTTTATTTATTCTTTCTGAAAAATCTACTTTGGGAACAAATAATGGTATGTTTGAAGGGCTGACAATTAAACCATTAACACTTACTATTACGATAGATAATACTCAGGGGTCTTTAAATCCTGGAAGTGTCAAATTTTCTTATGAAAATGGAGATTTAAGACAAAATTATCTTAATATTGATGCTTTTAACTATTTAGGAGGTTTTCCTTCTTATTAATATTTTTATTCGTTTTTATTAAAAAGAATAAATTTTAAGAAGAATATCCAGGACAATTTTTTAAAGGTGATTGTGAACAGTAGTTTAAGTAGATTTCTGGTTGAAAAGAATATCTTTTTAAAACTCTACTCCTAGGATTCTCTTTATTAAAGATAACCCCAGGTACAAAATCATTTTTTGTAAATTTATAAAAAAGCTCTGATAGCTTTTCTTTTTTAGCCAAAATGAAGAATTTATTAATAAGGTCTTTGTTGAGATGATTTTGAAAGTAAAAAATCATTAAGAATAATTTTTTTTCTTCTTCATTTAAAAGATTATAGAATTTTTCATGAAAAGAGTGATCTGCTAGGTTAGGGTATTCAATATAAAGGTTTAAAAGGTCTTTTTTAGCTTTAAGAATCCATTGATTAGAAAGTTCCATAGGTTTAAAAATACTCTTCCAAAGAAGAATTTTCATGGAGCTTTGATAAAAAGAAGTGGCTTCTTCGTCAAAAAGATAGGGTTCAAACCATGAGATTTCTTGAAATTCTTCAATAATAGAAAAGATAAAAGGATAATCTTTTAGATATAGAAACTTTAAATCCGAGAGGATTTTTTGAGCCAAATTCTTATCTCTTGTTTTTTTAAGATGCAGTGGGATAGCTTCTCTGTAAAAAGATTTAAAATCATCTAGAGTTGTCTTTTTAAGACAATCAAGGATTTGTTCTTGATAAAGACAGTTTTGGGCTAATAAATAAAAAATCATAACCTTATTGTAATAAAATT
The DNA here is from genome assembly GCA_964652255.1 of uncultured bacterium. Classification (GTDB taxonomy): domain Bacteria; phylum Bdellovibrionota; class Bacteriovoracia; order Bacteriovoracales; family CAZZBM01; genus CAZZBM01. Next base: position 12,267 of record CAZZBM010000003.1, on the reverse strand, counting down.
ATGTAAAAATTGCATTAGATCTTTCTTTTTTCTTGTTTTTTATTTATAGTGCCTTTTCTATGAAAATTTTAGCCTATTTAGGACTTTTTTTACAAAGTTTTTTACCGGTTAATCCTCCTAGCTCTTTAGTCTCTAAGGAGAGAGCTGAATCAATTGTCAGCGAAAAGGTACAAGAGAAATTTCCTTATATAGAAATTGAAGCTAAAAATATAAGACAAAATAATTGGTGGAATTTGTCTTTACAACAATTAGCTTCTTTAGAAGAAGCCTTGTTTCCAGAAGGATTTTTTTTTGAAGGGACACAGTATAATGTTGTAAATGTTAGAGTGAGTCCAATGATTAATCAAAATCGTGTGATTCACGTTCTTTCAATGGAGATGGAACCAAAATTTTCTTCTGCTTCAAAAATTCTAGTAGCATTAACCCTGCCTACGCAAGATGATAGAATGTATAGCCTTATTTTTAAGATGGTTCTAAGTGAGGATAATACTGCTAAGTCTAATATTGATATAGATTCTGATAGAGTTCAAAAAATAAAAATTTTTTTTATCTCTCAGGATAAAATTCATACAATTAAGACAAAATTAGGTTTTTCAACTTCGCAATCTTTATTTGCAACAAGCAATAAAAAACCCTTAGAGTATTATACTTCTTCTAATATTTTAAATGAAATTTTAAATTTAAATCCAAAAAATTTTGATTTTTCAGGTCATCAAGGACTTCCTAATGCTTATCTTTTGATAAAGACTTTTGAAGGTAGAGAAATTACTCTGCCTTTTGACTCAGGACTACTATTAATGGGAGATATGAGTAAGAGTCCTGAACCTCTTTCTACTGATCCTATGAGTGGTGTTACTAGTGGAACTTCTGTTTTTTGTATTTTTTAATTAGACAAAAAGAGATTTTTTGTAATAAAGATTTCTTATAAAAAATTTACCCTTATTCCTTTGGTTTTTAATAACCACTTATTCATCTAATGACATTGAGAAATATGCTTTTTTAAAAAAACATCAGAATGAAGTTCATAGTGTCTTTATTAAAAATAATTTTCATGAAAATCACTCACTTAACTCTTTCTCTTTAAATCACCTTAAATATTTTAATAAAAATATTCTTTCAGAAGAGCAAATTGAAAGAATTAATAGGGATTTTAAGGAAGTTTTAAATGATTTTTATTTAAGAGAGATAAGAATTATTCGTGAAAGAACTGGTCAGTATTTTTTTTATTATATTTTTTTTGATAAATCTACCTGGCAAGATATTACCTATAAAGTTCCTATTTATGGATCTATTGAAAATATTTTTTCTGAAACCACGTTTTTTTACTTATTAACCTTAGAAGAAAAAAATAACTTGCAAGAGCTTATTCTTGAACATAATCCTGAGCTTGATTCTAATTTTAACTACAGTCTAAGGGTCACTTATGGCAAAACAGGGCTATTTCCCTACAAGGTAGAATATTTGCCCACCTTTTTTAAAGGTAAAATAAATTTGCCTCCCATTGGTCTCTATGCTATGGCTATTCAATTAAAGCCAGAACAAAACATTAATAGATGTTCTTATTGTCATGGTTTTTATTTTTATTAAAATGAAAGATCTTACTCTCTTCTTTCTTTTTTTACTTCATTCTTTGGGCTTTGATCCAAAAAATATTAGTAAAATGCAAGCCCATGAAATCATTGTTTATGAAGAAAGAAAAATAGAAGATACTTCTGAGAAAAAATTTTTAAAGTATTCTATTGTGATTCCAAAAGGTACAGAGTTTTTTAGAAAAGTTATTTTATCTCCCAGAGATGAAGATTTGCTATATAAGATTTATAAAGGACTTAAAATCAGAGATCAAGAAGTTCAATTTGAATCCCTTACTTTTGAAATAGAAGAAAAAAAACCTTATCGTGACCATATGATTTATACTTTTTATTTTATTAGTTTAAATTTTAAAGCTATTAAAACTAAGGAAAAAATTTCAATAAAAATCCCTTTTTTTGATTACCAGTATTTAAAAGAAGGTTTTGTTCTCTACTTTGAAACCATTGAAGATATGAAAAAATTTAAAACTCAACAAAAGGTAAATACCTATGAGGATAGAGATCCTTTTAACTACATCTTCACGAAGATAGATGATTCTTATGATGATTATTATGACGTAAGGGATTGGACAGAAGATTTTAAAAGATTTCCTACCAAAGCTTTGAGTAGCGTTTATGGTTCAGATAACGATTACACTTATATTCCTACTGGGGCAGCAGTTTATTTACCTGATTGCTATAGATTGCTTTTTATAAGGTTTTAGCTATTTTTTAGCAGAAAAATTTATACTTTCTAGATAATGAGCAATATCCTCGATGTCTTTATCTGTAAGATTTTTGACAAAAGGCATCATTTTATGGACTTCACCTCCTGTTCTCTTGCCTTCTTTAATATCTTTTATTTGCTTAATGATATACCAAGAGTACTGAGGAACTAGTCTAGGTGATTTTTGAGAAGGATTGCCTGTTGCATCACTTTTATGACAAGACACACAGCTAGCATACTTTTTTTTACCATTTTCTAGATCATAAGAAACTGTCTGGGCAATAATAAAAAAGGATAAGAATAACACTTTTTTATTTTAAAATATTTTTATGATTTAGACAAAGCAAGAGAAGAAGCTCTTGTTAATCTTTTTTTAAGTAAGAGATTTCAAATTCTAGTAGAAGATCTCTTAGATAAGTAGAGAGTTTTTCTTTATTAAGATGAGTTTCTTTTAGAAAGATTCTATATCCTCTTAAATCAATAAAATGAATTTCTTCTTGATAAAGGTTCTTATAGTCCTGAAAGAGGGCTTGAAGATATTTTATATTCTCAATAAGAGTATTTTTAGTGAGATCTCTTTTAAAAGTCCTAGAAGAAAGATTTTTTTTAAAACAAATTAGGACATTTATGATCAATTCATCTTGAGGAAGTTGGTCTTGAGGATTTTTTCTTAAATAAGCTTTAAACTCTCTTAAAGAAATCTGCTCTATAAAAGAAAGAGTTTGATTTAAGCAGAGTTCAATTAAGGAATTTAAAACTATCTCTTCTTCTAGAGAATGAGAAAAATGAAAAGAACAGGAGTTTAAAACTTCATTTTCAACATGAAACTTAAAAGAGTCTATGGGAAGGGTTAAATCTTTGTAATCCATTTAATATTTTTGAGTTTAAAAAGTATCCTATCTTCTTTAAAGAAGCAACCAATGAGAAAAGATTTTAAATAGTTTATTTTTTTTATCAACAATATTTGCAAATTTTTGATTTTAAGTCTTCATGTCTATAGAACCGATTTTATGGAATCATGCTTTACTGCCTGTAATGATCAATTCAGAAAGATTAAAAAACAAGAGTCGCTATTGAAAGCAAGGTCTACTGAATTTTTTTATAAATAATATTTTAATGTAATTTTTAAAATATTTTAAAAATTACATTAAGGCTGAAAATCATTTTTGATATTGAATTCTTTAAAAAATGGTAAAAAAATTCCTTAAGAAGTAAAATTACTTACTTAAAAGAAAGATGTTATTTCATGCAATATAATGTTTATTATCGTGCATTTGTATTAATAATGGAATATTCATTATTAATGTTTGATTGTTTACTGGTTTGTGTTTCTGGGAGTGAAAAATCAAGAGAAGTTACTGCGGTAAAAAAATATTTTATTTACTCTGGTTATAGAACCGTCATAGATCACTTTCCAAGAGATATCTTTGCTAAGTCCAATCTTGAAAATATTGAAATTATAGATAGTAATTTTGGTAGAGGTATTTTGATGAGCGATGATCAAAGAAAGCTATTTTCTAATAATACTTAACTTATTAGGATTATACCACTTACATTTTTTGAATATTTTCCAAATCTTGAAGTTTTGGAGATACCTAACAATGATATCGTTGAAATACCTGAAAATCTTCATGAATTAGCTCTAAATCTAAATTAAGGGATCTACTTCATTGGTAAGGGATATTGGAATGGCTCTCTTTTAATCCGTGAATTACATATCAAAGGCTTTTGAAAATAATTTGACAAAAATGGAATATTAATCCATATTTGTCAATATGTGGATAAAAAGAGATCTAGAAATGGTCTTAAGCGATGAAAAAGATTGGATTCAGGTATTAAGAGGACCTAGGCAAACAGGCAAATCTAGTCTTTTTTTAAAAATTGATGAAAAATTTAAATACCTTACTTTAGATGATTTTAACCTAAAAGAATTGGCGAATGACGATCCAGAATTATTTGTGAAGCAATTTTTTACAGAATCAATTTTGATTCATGAAATTCAATATGCACCTAATCTTTTTCCTGCTTTGAAAAGAATAGTAGATTTATACAGACAAAAGGACTCTAATAGTAGAAAAACTATTATTAGATTAACAGGATCTAATCAAATTCTTTTAGATAGAAACGTTAAAGAAAGTTTATCTGGTAGAGCTGCCTATTATGATTTGAACACTCTTAGTGTTCATGAAATTTTAAACTTCAAAGATCAAACTATTCAGGAAATTATCTTTAAAGGTGGGTGGCCGGAAATTTACCGATATCCTGAGATAAACGTTAAAAATTATTTAGACAATTATATCAATACATATATTGAAAAAGATATTATTCTTACAGCTAATATTGATAAAAAATATGAATTTTTAAAATTTGTTAAACTTTTAGCTAGTAGAGTTAGTCAAATTTTAGACTATTCATCTTTAGCTAATGAATGTGGAGTAGATCAAAAAACAATTAAAACATGGATTTATTATCTAGAACAAATGAAAATCATTTATTTACTTCAGCCCTATTTTTCTAATTTATCCTCTAGACTTGTTAAAAAACCCAAAGTTTATTTTTTAGATACAGGACTTGTCTGTAGATTGCAAGGTTGGACCTTTTCAGATCCTATGAATTTATTTTCACAACAAGGATTTTTATTTGAAAATTTAGTGTTTTCAGAAATTTATAAAACAAATATTAATTTTAAATTAGGTTGGAATCTCTATTATTGGAGATCAAGATCAGGGGAAGAAGTAGATTTTTTAATAGAAATTAAAAAAGATGAATATATATTTGTAGAGTCAAAGGTAAGTCGAATTAAAATACCAGAATATAAGAAGTTTCCTGAAATTAAAAAAGTTTTTAAAGAAAAAATTCCTGATTATTTTTTATGCTATCAAGAAGGTGAAAACATGGTGAAACCTTTTATTCCAATAAGATTTTTAAGCGAATTTTTAAGAAGTTTTTAAAATCTATTTTTAATAAGATTTAGCATAATAGATCAAATGTTGGGCTTTATTTTCTGTAAAAGGATCTACTCCATTAATAATAGCCTTCTCAGATAAAACTTTCATGGTGAGTTTATGACTTTTTTGAAAATACTAAAAAAGGCTTTTATTTTTTAATAAAAGATTAATTTTATCAAGAAATTGTTCAATTTTTTACTTTTGTAAAAACTAATTAGTAGCTTCACGTAAAATAAATCAAATGATAAAAAGTTTCTCTGTGAAAAAAACACCATTTTTTATTGTTATTCTTCTTATTTTTTCAATAACAATAATATTAAGTTATTACCCTTATGATAATCCTACCAATTCAGTTCCATTAAAAGTAAAGCAAGAAGCAATTAAACTAAGTTATTTTAAAAGAATAGATCCTCAGAGTGATTTAACTCCTTATCTTCAAGATCTTTGCAAAAAAATAAAAACTAAGGAAATAGATGGAGAAACACCTCTGGAAGATTCCCTTTTTACGATCAATCTTTTTAGAAAACATAAAAATCCTCCAAAATATCGCCTTGAAATATCCGCTTATAAAGAAACGTCAGATTTGCCTCCTTTTCTAGAGAGCATCTTGCAAGATTTTTATCTTGTTAGATTTAAATATACCAATATTACAGACGATGATGATTATTTTATTTTAGAGCAACCTTTAAGCCAAGAACAAGCCTATCAAATCTTAAAAGAAGGATTTTTTTTAAATTATACCAATGATCAAACTTCTTATTTAGATAAAGGAAACTTTGTTTGGACTATGCTAAGTAATATTGAAAAATTTGGACGAAATGAATATAATGAAAAGGGTCATTTTTTAGACACTAGTAGCATGATTTTTAAAAATAGACTTTCTTCAGGTTTATTAATTTTGATTAGTTTTTCATTAAAGAATCAACCTCAAAAAGAATCTTTAATTCTTAAAAAATTACCCAATAAAATTGAGTCTTCTAGAATTATTGTTGATGGTACCTATGTTTATAAAGATTTAACTTCTTCAGAATATGTGATTTTTTATAAGGCAAGAAATTCTATTCTTCCAACTAATTACTCTTTAAGTCAGTGTTCCTTAAATATAGGGTCACTACCCATTCTTGAATCTAAATAGGACCAATAAAAGGTTTTTTGTTAAAAACGCTGTATTTTTTACTCATCTTCTTGCAATAAAGCAAAAAATAAATAGAATAGCCTTCTTATTCTTAAGAAAAACTCTATAAATAAAAGGAATTTATTATGTCTTTCAAACTGATTTCAGCAATACTTTTACTTTCTTTAAGTACTTTTTTTACAAGCATTTCAGGTCAATCAAAGATTAGTTATGATTTAGATGGAAATCCTGTGTATGAAATAAGGCAAGGAGAAAAAGGACCTGAAATCAGGTTTTTTCCGGCATCTGGTAATACTCAGCAAAAGTCAACTCAAACAAATCAAACGAACCTTTCTTCGAATAAAACAAATGAATCCCAGCATAAGCCCGTTTCAGATGAAAATAACTCTAACTCGCAACAACCTCAAGTCATTGTTCATAATCCCTATTCAGTAAACCCATTTAATTCTTCTGTTAAAAATTGTGAACCAAGACCCAGGTTCTTCTTTCCATTGTTTAATCCAGAAGAATATAAAGAATTAAATGATCTTAAAAAAATTACAGATTCTGAAGCTTTGATCACAAGGCTTAATCATTTATTAGAACAAAAACATAAAAAAGAGGCTAGCTCATGGTCTTATACAGGAGATGATCCTAGTTTTTTTATTTTTTACGGGATAACAGGTGTCACTTCTTACAAAACACTTAACGGAGATTTCTTTTATGTAAGACTTTCTTATATCTTAGATTTAAGAATGACCAGTGATAATACCACTGTTTCTTTTGATTTCTATCAACCTTTATCATTAGAAGCGTTGCAGCAACTTATTGAAGATTTGATTTCAAAAAATGGTGTTCCATTAACACGCTTAAGGAATTTTCATCAGAAAGAATTTATCATTGGAACAAATCAATCAATAGGACCGCTTCTTCTTACCGAGAATACTTTTATCATTATTAATAATGATTTATACACGCCTTCTCTGGCTATGCTCTTAAAAGCTTTCTCTGATGCTATTCTACTTTTAAAATAAGGAATTAAAAATGTTTTTAAAAAAACTGATAATAGCAACATTGTTTACCTTTGTTTCTTTAACAGCTAACTCTCAGAATAAAGCTAAGGTCAATTTTCCATCTAAAATAGATTTTAATGCAGTAGAAGATACGGTAAAAGATACATCTTTAACTCCTAATGCAACTTCACCTCTTTTCACACCCCCACCCATTTTTTTTGATGATCCTAATCATATCTACGGTGATCCTCAAGAATTGATCAAAAGACAAGAAGATCCTATTTATGACAATATAGATTATGAAAAAAGAATATTTATGCTTAAGCTTGAAAATTCTTTTTTAAGTAATGCTAATAAAAATGAATTTCTTCTACTCCAACTTCCAAAAACAGCAAATTTTACTTTTAATAAACTTAGCAGCAAGGATTTAATTCTAAAAGAATTAAATGAGTTTTTAGATCTTATTATTATTGATAATCAAACAGAAGAGCCTAGACTTGTAAGAATTCAGTTTCAGATTGGAGGAGAAAAAGGGTCTTATGAGTATTTTTTAGTGTACACTTACGAGATTGAAGAAAAAATATTTGAAACTAGAGATAAGATCTCAAGAGATTCTTTTAATAAGCTTGTTTTTTATTTCAAAAATCTTTATCTTTATGTTGATCTAAGTGGACAAATTTTTTTAGTAAAGCCTACAGACAAAATAAATCTATTAAAGATAGCTCTAGATTAATAATTGTAAGTAAAGATCTTATTTTTTGGTTCTTTAATACTTTAGAGCAAAAAATATAAACTTATTTTTCAATAGATGAAAAATAAGTTATAGATAAATATAGTTTTTATTTTCTTACTTAAATGCAAACTTAAAAAAAAGTACAACCTAGGAAATAAAAAAAAATTAATACAAGAGGAAAAAACCATGAAAACATTATTTGTAAAATTTTTAATTATTTTATGGTCTTTAGCTCTTTTAGATTCAAATCAAGATAAGTTTAAACAAATGGATAATCTACAAGTTAATCCTATTGAGAAAGAAAGAGCTAGCGATGACTATGCTTTTAAAATACCTAGAAGATTAAAAGATTTTTTACCTCAAGATTCAATTTTTCTCATTGATTTTTGGGACAGAAATGATTCTTTGTTTTTAAATTATTTAGGAAAAGGAACACAAGTAGCCCAAGCTCATGAGACTTTTATGAATAATCATTTTGATTCCATTCCTAGGAGCGATGATCATCCTTTTTTTACACAACATAAAATACCTCTTGATGGGATGAAGGTGCCATTAGATGGCAGCAAGGAAGAAGTTCTTGACACTTTAAATTCTTATTTTCAAGATTTTGATTTTTCGTCTTATAAAGTTACTCCTTGGGCTAATAAAGATATCCTCTTAAAAAAGATTGAATTTTTATTAAAAGATGATTCTTATTATATTGTTTATTATTATAAAACTAAAACAGGTGGATTGTTTAATTATACTGCTAAATTAGAACCTGTTGATATAAGTAATTGGTTTTACTATTTTTCTACAGCAGAAAAACCCTTTATAGTATTTGCTGCTAATGAAACAACACAGCAGTCATATTCATTAAAACCTACTCTTAATTACACACATGATGAAGATAATTTTATCGCCCTATTAAAACATATCTATACAGATCATTGTTATTTTTTTCACACACAAGATATTTTTAAATTTATCATGGATGGTATTGATAAAGGAAATTCTTTAGAAGATATTTTCAATAATAATAAAGAATATTTCAAGGAAAGAGGTATTGAAAATGGTAAAAATCTTCAAGAGTCTATTAAAGTATTATTTATTAATTATTCTTCACATTTTTTAATAAATAAAGTTCCAAGGATAAAATCAACTCAAGATTCTTACAATGTTCATGAAAAGTGGGAGTAAGAATTTTCTTTAATTTAATAGCTCATTCTATTATTAAGATTATTTAATACTAGGATGTAATAGATCTTTTTTTAAAAATTTGGAGCTAAATCTAAGATAGAGTCTCTAGCAACCTTATCTTCAATAAAAAGCCTTACACTTTCAATAGAGGGGTCATCTGTTCCAAAAGGAAAAGGTGTATAAAGAACAGCTCCACCAGTAGATGCATTCACTAATTTTTCAAGTTCCAAGCCTGTTGGGGTTCCCTGTAAGATAGAAGGAACAATTAAATAAAGAAAAAATCTAAATTTTACATCAAAATAAGTAGAAACTGGATAAGCTCCTGCTGCTTGAGTTATAAGACTGTTTGAGGCATCAACATATCCTTGACTTAAGTTTGTAATCTTTGCAAGTTTAATGGAATTAATCATACTAGCAATAGAATTCATTCTATTTTTTTGAAGAGCCTGTGTTGCTAAATTTGTAGAAAGTTGCATAGGAGTAAATAGTTCCATAACTAAAATAAAATTAGGAGCATCCTGAAAATTAAAAGGAAAAGGAACAGGGTTTTGACTAATAGCTTGGTTTCTTAAAACGGTAATTTCTGTTTCTAATCGATTTAAAATAACATTATAATTATCAAGAGCAATAGGTGGCATAACACCAGAAGCTATATGTTCTTTTCTTAGAATAGGTAAAGGATTTTGAAAATAAATAGCGTTATTTACTCCAAAAGCAGCGCAAGGTCCTTGTACTGTACTAAAAGAATTTTCATGTGCTAATTGCTTAAAATAGCCATCTAAGTAACTTTTATATAGAGTTGTTACACTGCTTGAACAGTTCGGAGTTATACCTGAAATTGTTGAATTTGCCCCTGAAACAAAAGGAGCACTATTAATAACCCATCGCATAAAAGTTTTCATTCTTCTATATTGCTCTTTAGTAAAAGCTCCTAATTTTGGTCCAGAAGATCCTGAATTTATAGGTTGAAGAGTAGATGTCGTACCACTTCCTGTTTTTAAAGATGATCCTGGAGCTGAAGATTGAATGGAAGTTAATGTTTTTTCTTTTGTACTTAAAGATGTTTTAGCTAAAGCTTGAAAAGGCAAAGAAACAAAAACTATTAATAATAACAGAAATTTTTTTTTCATAATTCTTCTTCTCGGATTTTATGAAAATTAATTAAGCTTTTTATAGTGATCATTTATTTTAGATAGAAAATATATATTTTTTATCTATTTATTAAAAATAAACAATAATAATCATTATCTATTTTAAAAAACAGACATTATTTATCAAGTTTTTTTTTATTGAGCCGAAATAAAAAATAATCAAAAAAATTCGAAGGAGCGAATGATGATATTATTATCTTTTTTATTATTGGCTAAGCAATTTAACAGCAAAACAAATTTAGTAAATCCTTCTCAAGGGATATTAAATACAGGAAAATCTTCTGGATCGGGATCTTTAAATCAAGGACCTTTACTTGAAGAAATGTCTCCTAAAAAATTAAAAGCCAGTTATTCTCAATATAAAACTTTTTTTGACTATACTTTTAGAAGTAGTCATTACAGTAACTTTGTAAGTAGTCACAATGTAGCAACTCCTTTTACTTTAAATTGTGGCGGAATAGGAGAAGCAACAGCTTATCATTTATTTCTTAAGCAAGTTCTTAGAAATCTTTGTTTGAGCGAGGGATTTAATAGCACTCCTTGCACTGGATGTGGTTCTCAACTCCTTTTTACAAGTGAACTTTATAGTTTTATGCCAAGTGATAATTTCACTCTTTTTTTAACAATATTAAGAAATTCTCTTCTAGAATACAGAAATCAAACTTTTAATCTAAATTCCCAAGGATTTTCTTTAGCAGGATCAAGTAATTTATCTTTTCCTTATGGCTTAAAAAATGGTACTACTGTAGCTTTAATGATGGAAGCAGTTGTTCCCATGGAATATTTTCCAGGATCATCTCAGGATACTTTAGTAGAAGAAATTAAATCCCTTTTAACTCAAATTAGATCTACCACTATTCCAGGATCAAAAGATATTTCTAGTGTCAAAGCTAGAATGTTTTTATATTTCTTAATGCCTAAATCTAACCAGAGTAATATTCTGATTACAAATAAAATAAATGAAATTATTTTAGCTGCTAATGATGGAAAAATGTTTTATGCTACTAATCTCAATCAAGAATTGATTGAGCTAGCTGATCCAGTTCTTATGGAACTAGAAGTGAATGCTTTTACTATTCAAGCAGCTAATCATTTAAAACAGAACTGGACCAAGTAATTTTATAGTAGTTTTACTTTTACATGGTCCCTACGTTCACTTGAATATTTTTCTTTGATATTTTTAATAATTTTATCAATGGTATCGTTAAGATTATCATTATTAATTAGTTTAAATTGAGAAAAAGATTTCAATTGTTGATAATTTTCTGGAAAAAATTTATTTTCTAGATAAAATTCATAATTTTGACTATAAGCACTCCATATTTCATTTTTATACCCTATAGAATTTAAGAAGATTCTTAAACGTAAAGAAATTTCATGTAGCCCTTTTAGAAAATCTTGGTAGTCTTTATGTGTTTCTTTATAATAAAGAAGAACAATATGTTTTGCTTTATTAGGAAAATCAATCATATCTTCAAATATATCTTTGTAATTTGGAAGATGATGAATATTGCTTGTATTACTTTTATACTCTTTAATTTTATTATTTACTATATCAAGAAATTTTTTAATATTCAAAAAAAAACCTCTATCTATTAAAATAATCGTGACATTATCTTCATTAAAAGTTTTTTGATTTGTCAAAGAGTTTTTTAAAAACTCAAATAAAGTTGTTTTAGAATATTGAATAGTCTCTGTATCTTGCCATTGTCCTTCTTCAGGAAAATCCTCTAGCAGTTCCCGGCTATACAATACATCCGTTTTTGGTAAACTATTATAAGAAGATATTGTTCTACTCTGTTCACTTACACATGCACCAAGAAAAAAGATTAAA
>CAZZBM010000002.1:0-151166 GCA_964652255.1 uncultured bacterium | reverse complement strand
AGTCTAGAATGAACTTCTACTTGTTTTTTTTCTAGATCTTTTGGACCTAAAACAATTCTCAAAGGAATACGCGAAATAGGTTCATAAAGAATCTTTATCTTCTAAACCTACTAGGACTTATCTGAAGGTATCATAATCATCCCAACTAAAAATGAGTCTTACTTCTTGTCCATTTACTTTTTGGTATAATACCCCGCTCTAAAAAAACAAGAACTTCCTTCAAAAGAAACTTTAATTGAATCAATTTTTAAAAACCTATCAATTTAAAAATGATATTGAGTCAACAATCAGAACAATAGAAGATTATTTAAACTATAAAAGAACTAAAAATAGTTAAATCTACCTCTTAAAATTTTTCTACTTAACAATAGAAAAAAGTTATTCTGATACATTTTTTTTAAAAATGATTTTTATTTAATTTTTAAAAAGCTTTATCAGATCATATAATGTTTCTTGAATTTTTTTTCATAGAAAAATTCTATAAAAACATTAAAGAGTTAATGTTAATCGTTCAAGAACATGAGATTATTTAAAATTTAATATTAACATTTTTAGAAAACATTCTTCTAATTTTCTTTTTTTCACTATCAAGGAATTGATTCTCTCTTAAATCAAGAAACTTTAAATTTTTTAATTCCTGAATACTTTCAGGGAGGGTGGAGAGGTTATTAGAAGCAAGACTCAACGTCTCCAATTGAGTCAACTTGCCAATAGTGTCAGGGAGGATGGCGAAGTCACCAGAGATGGGGAATTTATTAGAAGAAAGATCCAACCACGTCAATTGAGGTAACCCGAGAATAATGTCAGGGAGGGTGGAGAAGTTATTAGCAGCAAGATCCAACGCCTTCAATTGAGTCAACTTGCCAATAGTCTCAGGGAGGGTGGAGAAGTTATTAGCAGCAAGATTCAACTCCTCCAAATAAATCAACCAGCCAATAGTCTTAGGGAGGGTGGAGAGTACATTATAAGAAAGATTCAAGCTCTCCAATTGAGTCAAATTGCCAATATCCTCAGGGAGGGCGGTGAGGTTATTAGAAGAAAGATTCAACTTTTCCAATTGAGTCAACTCGCCAATAGTGTCAGAGAGGGTGGAGAGTTTATTACCAGCAAGATTCAACTCCTTCAAATAAATGAACCAGCCAATAGTCTTAGGGAGGTTGTTGTAGTACCCAAAAGATAGGTCCAATACAGTTGTATGTTTACCAGATGCAATTTCTCTAGAGTTAGTAACACAAGCCATTAAAAATATAAAAATAAAATAAATCATACTTTTAAGTGTAAACAAAAAAATATTAAATTTAAAACAAAAATCTTTATTTTTCTATATTCCTAATTAAGTCAAGTTTCTTAGTGAGTTGATGAAAAGAAAACCTCTTTTCATCAATGATTTTTATAACTATAATTCCTCTATGAAAGATGTTCTTCTTCTTGAAGATAGTACTTGCTGGACAAAAAATAGACTTACAACCTTTTTAATCGATATTCCAACTTGTCTTTTAGCAGAACTTAGAACCCATAGAATTATTCATCAATTGGAATCTGAGCTTTATGATCTCTCAAGTAACACTTCTGAAATCGCTATCAATGCTAATAGCGCTCGAGCTATTCCTATTAAAAAAATGATTGAACTAGTTCGAGAAAATCTTTTTATTCCCATTTACACAAAACATCAGTCTGGCATGCAGGGCAGTTTTAACTATTCTCAAGAGGAAGAATCTTTTTTTCAAGAAAGATATTTAGAATATGCAAATTTAGCATTAGATCAAGCAGAAAAAGAACTAAACTTAGGAACAAGTAAGCAAATTGCTAATCGTTTATTGGCACCCTTTTCTTATACAAAAGTTGTTTGTACAGCAGATGAGTTTGGCTGGAATAATTTTTTTCAACTTAGAACGGAAGAAAGCGTTGAACCTAATCTCAGAGCTATAGCTAGAGCTATGAAAAACCTTTATAACCAAAGTGAACCAATTTTTAGAAATGAACATGAATGTCATCTTGCTTTTAGGGATAAAGCTGAACAGTTTTTAAAGAACAATCTTAATTTAGAAGATCTCATGAAAGTTTCAGCTTCTTTATGTGCTAAAATCAGCTATAATACCCAAGAAAAAGAAGATAGCTTAGAAAAACATCTAGAACGCTTTCACCTCTTAAAATCTTATCAGCATTACTCTACCATGGAACATCAATATTTTGTTCCAACAAAAGAAAGTTTAACTCTAGCTCAAGAAATCTATGAGAATAATGAACTTAAAAGAGGTCCTTTTTTTGGACCTATCAAAGGCTGGATTCAGTTTAGAAAAATAGTTGAACTTCAACAAAAAGAAAATTTAAATTTAGAAAGTATAAGGCATTAAGAAGTAATTTTTCTTTTAGGTTTTTGAAAAGGAAGCTTAAACTCTTTTTTCTTTCTATCTAAACTTAATCCTACTCTCGTAGAGCTTCTTTTTACTTGAGGTAAATCAAGAAGACAACGAATACTACCCTCTTCTATGATTTTTACCTGACAAGAAAGTCTTCTTGTTCCGTAATTTCCAAGTTGTTTATACTCTAAACTATTTTTTTCTGAAAGACAGTGAAATCCCTCTAATATATCTACAGAACAATGAGTACAAAGACCTTGTTCATCACAAGTAGTTCTAACTTGTTGACCTAAAACATGAGAAAGCTTATCTCCAATAAAAAGATTTTCTAAAAGAATTTCTTTTTTCATGAATGCATTCCTGTAGAACCAAAACCACTTTCACCTCTTAAGCTAGCTTGAATGTTTTCTTTTTTTTCTAACTGAACTCTTTCAATAGAATGAATAACTAGCTGAGATATCCTCATTTTAGGTTCAATGATTTGCACTGAAGAACTTAAATTAAAAATAAGAGTTTTAATTTCACCACGATAATCAGCATCAATAGTTCCTAAAACAACTAACAATCCTAACTTACTTGTAACTCCTGATCGAGGTCTAATTTGACCTTCTAAATAAGAAGGTAATTCTAAAAAAAGACCGTTATCAACGATTACTCTTTCTAAAGGTTCAATTTTTAAAGGTTCTTTAAGCACAGCAAAAAGATCTAATCCAGATGCCTGAGGTGTTTGATATGTAGGAAGAGGTAACTCTAAGGCTTCATAAAGAGGAGAAGTTTTGACAAAAATATTCATGATAAAGTTGCTTTAATAGAAAGTTTTAATTTCCCCTGATCATCCTTTCCCAAGACCTTGACCTTAACAATATCACCTTCTTTTAAATAATCTTCCACTTTTTCAACTCTCTTGTTAGCAATTTCAGAAACATGGACTAAACCTGAAATTTGAGAGCCAATATCAACAAAAGCACCATAGGGCTTAATAGATGCCACCGTTGCTTCATAAATTTCACCAACAACAGGACCATCTAAGAGCATATGCACATCTTTAATAGATTTTTGAATAAGATCTTGATTTAAACCCAAGATTCTCACTACCCCAGTATCTTCTATATCAAAACTTACTTGATATTTTTCTTGAAGAGCTTTTACATTTTTTCCACCTGGACCAATTAAAAGTCCAATTTGATCTTGCTGAATTTGAATCACTTCAATCAGGGGCGCTCCTTCTTTTAATTGAGTCCTTGCTTGAGATAAAGTTTTACTCATTTCTTCTAAGATATGAAGTCTTGCTTTTTTTGCTTTATTTAAAGCCTCCTTCATGATGGTTTTTGATATACCCATGACTTTTATATCCATTTGAATGCCCGTTATTCCATCTTGAGTTCCAGCAACTTTAAAATCCATATCTCCTAAGTGATCTTCATCACCTAAAATGTCTGTAAGAACTTCATATTGATCATTTTCTAAAATTAATCCCATCGCTACCCCAGCTACAGGTTTTCTTAAGGGCACACCTGCATCCATAAGAGCTAAAGATCCAGCACAAACACTAGCCATAGAACTAGATCCATTTGATTCTAAAACTTCACAAGCAACTCTGATAGTGTAGGGAAAATCTTCAAAACTTGGAAGCATCATTTTAAGAGATCTTTGAGCAAGATTACCATGTCCAACTTCTCTTCTCCCAACACCTCGATACATTTTAGCTTCTCCTACAGAAAAAGGCATAAAGCTGTAATGCAGATAAAATCGAGAATAACTCATTCCTACGATCCTATCTAGAAGCTGCTCTCCTTCTTTTCCACCAAGAGTGACAGCCCCAAGAACCTGTGTTTCACCACGAGTAAAAAGAGAAGATCCATGGGGTCTTTTAAGTAAACCCACCTCACTGGTAATAGACCTAACTTGATCTAAAGAACGACCAGCAATTCTTTTTTTCTCTTTTAAAATTTGATTTCTCATTAAAGAAGAAAGAGATTGCTCTACTTGAAATACAACATTTTTTTTATCTTCTTCACTATCTTCTTCTGCTAGTTTTTTAGTAAAAGTTGCAATAGCATGAGAACGTTCAATCTTGCCAACAATGTCTAAACACTTTGATAATTCTTCTTCTTGTTCTTTATTTAAGAGAGCTATATTGTTATGAACTGGAATCCAGGATCTTTCATGAGAATATTCTTTACTTAATTCCTCACATAACCGAAAATAATCTTTCATTTGCTCTTGAGCAAAATCTAAAGACTCAAGAAGTTGCTCTTCAGAAATTTCTGAAGCTTCGCCTTCTACCATAAGAATAGCTTTTTGAGTACAAGCTAAAATAATATCCATCTCACTAGATTCAGAAGAATTAAAAAGATACTGCTGATTTTTTAAACCAATTTTAGCAAAAGCTACTCCTTCTTTCACTGGAATATCCGAAACTAATAAGGCTAAACTAGAGCCTAATCCTGCTAAAATCTCAGGATCTTTTCCTTCTTCAAAAGAAAGAACTTGAGCAGTGATCACTGTTTCATAGTAATACCCTTCAGGAAACAAAGGTCTCAAAGGTCGATCAATCATTCTCATGAGAAGAATTTCATCATCATGAGGTCGACCTTCTCTTTTTAAGAAACCCCCAAGTAGTTTTCCTGCAGAAAAAAATTTTTCTTTATAATCTACTGTTAGAGGAAAAAAATTTTGATTCTCTCCAAGATCATAACTAGAACAAACAGTCACTAAAACTTGAGTTTTTCCTTGAGTTAAAAGAACACTTCCATGAGCCTGCTTAGCTAGATAATTCGTTTCAAGAATAATTGTCTCAGACCCATAAGTGAATTGATAGGTTTTCTTCATTATTTTCTTAATCCTAAATCTTGAATAAGATTTTTATATTGTTCTCTATTTTTAAATTCTAAAAATTTTAACAATCTTTTTCTTTGACCAATCATCATCATGAGTCCTCTCTGAGAATGATGATCATGCTTATGTTCAGTTAAATGTTCACTTAAATCTTTAATTTTATGAGTTAACAAAGCTACTTGAACAGCTACAGAACCTGTATCTTTTTCACCCGTTCCATACTTTGTCCCATATTTGCTAATAATAGTAGTTTTTGATTGTTTCATTAAACCTCCGTGTTTAAACAGCTTAAAGCCATTTAAAACTATTTTTTTCTTTCTATAACTAAAAAGAATCAACTTTGTAAACTATCCTAGGTAATCTTTCATATAAAGCTTTAATTTCTTTAAAAGATTTTCTATGATTTGTCTGACCCTTTCTTTTGAAACTCCTAAATCTGTAGCTATCTCCTGCAATGAATCAGGAAGTTCTTGTAGAAGTCTTCTGGAAAAAACCTCTCTATCTCTTTCATTGAGCTTAGAAAGAAATTGCTCTAGATGAATTTTTAATTTCTCTAAAGACTCATGATTTTCTAAAAGATCCTCAGGAGAATTCTCTTCTTGTAATTTTAATTTTTCTAACAAAGGTTGATCTTCAGAAATAAGATCTAAACTTAGATCTTTAGACTGATCTGAAAGCCTTTGTTCCATTTCCACAACACTTTTTTCACTGACTCCAAGATTACTTGCAATTAATCTTGTTTCCGGCTTAATCCCCTGAGCCTCTAAACGAGATTTTTCTTTCATGAGATTATAAAAAAGTTTTTTTTGATCATGAGTACTAGTCACTTTTACTAATTTAAAATTGTCTAATAAAAATTTTAAAATATAACTTTTAATCCACCAACTCGCATAATAAGAAAGCTTAGCCCCCTTACTAGGGTCATACTTTGAAACAGCCTTCATGAGACCAATATTACCTTCTTGAATTAAATCAAGTGGATTATTGTAAGCATGTTTATATTCCATAGCTATTTTTACAACTAATCTTAAATTAGCAGAAACCAAAATTTTTGCTGAATCAATAGAAGATTCTTCAATCATTTTTTTTAAATGATATTCTTCTTCTTCTTGAGTAAGTAAAGGAATTTTTTGAATTTCTTGTAAATAAACACTTAAAGTGTGTGATTCAGGATGAAATAAAGTGAGTTCGTTTTTTTTCTTCATAATAAGTCAAAGTAAAAACAATTGTAGGTACTATACCAAAAAGAAAGAAAATGACTAGATAGAAGTAAATATTTTCCTGATAAAATAAAGCAAAAACAAAAGGAGCTATGGCTCTAGCCAAGGAAGCAAGTCCTCTTGTTGTGCCGACTATTAAACCCTCTTCTCCTTTTATTTTTTTCAAGATAAAACCACCAAAAGTAGCATTAATTAAAGCTCCAGCAAAAGAGAAAAAAATTAAAGAAAATAAAAAATAAATCTTATGAGTCATTAAAAACAAGAGAATAGAAATAAAAATACTCACAGGACTTAACATAAGAAAAAATGATTCCTCTTTAATTTTTCTCACTACAAAACCTTGAAAAAAAACTAATAAAAAACCTATCATTAAAAAAACTTTTCCATTATCTTGAGGATTAAACTGTAAAAAGGTCTTGGTATAAAAAACAAGAGAAGTTTCAATGGAAGAAAAAAGAATCATGAGTAAAAAATAAGAAAAATAAAGAATTTTAATTTTTCTATTAAAATTATTCAAACTAGCAAAAGGATTAAAACTTTTTCTTATTTTTTTTACAACTTCACTTTCCTTAATAAATAAAGCTAAAATAGCATTTATTAAATAAGCAAAAAATTGAATAAAAATTAATTTTTCAAAAGGAAAGTTTTTATTTTCATAGGTAAGAGAACCAATATAAGGACCTAAGATAAAGGCTATCCCTATAATCATTCCAATAAAACCTAAAGTTTTTGTTTTATTCTCTGATTTATCTACCAAAGCTGCACTGGCTACAGAGATATTACCTGAAAAAACACCCATAAAAATTCTTGACAATAATAAAAAAGAAAAAGTTTTTCCCAAAGCCCAAGGTAAAAAACTTAAAAATAATCCTAAACTTGTCCATTTTAGAGTTTTTTTTCTGCCAAAAATATCTGATAAGTTTCCCCAAAAAATAGAAAAATAAAACTGACAAAAAGCATAAAGACCACTTAAGATCCCACCATAGAAAGAAATTTCTTTATTTTTAAAAATTTGAAAAAAAATATGATACAACTCTTTCTGATAGTAATAATCAACAAGCTCTCTATACACTGGAAATAAAATGGACAGAGCAAAAATATCAATAAAAATAATAAAATAAAAAATCATGAATAAAATAAATCTCTTTGTTCTTCCAAAGAACCTTCTACCATTGTTTTAATAAATAAAGAATAATCATCTAACCACTCTTCTTGATCATTTAAAGAAGGAATGAAAAATAATTCACCCCCTTTTTCATGAACTTCTTCGACGAGTTCATGACCAAGCTCATCTGTTGTTTCTAGACAATCTACGACAAAACTAGGTGAATAAATAGAAAACTTCTTCATTCCTTCCTTAGCCATCTTCACAGCTAATTCTGCTGTATAAGGCTGTAACCAAATTTCAGATCCAAAACGAGATTGGAAACATAAAGTCATAGGAATTTCAGGTAAAAAATTTTGAATCAAATGAAATGTTTTTAAACATTCCTCATAATAAAGATCACCTTTTTCTTTTACTCTTCTTAAAGGAATTCCATGAAAAGATAATAACAAGTGTTCTCCTTGATAGTATTTTTTAATCTGTTTTACACTTTGATCTATAAAGCATTTTGCTTGAGCATAACTTGTTGGAATGCTTAAATGGGGAATATTCACTAAGTCTTTTAAAGCAGAAGTTATTCTATCTAATCCTGCTGCCACAGTGGCTTCAGCATACTGTGGAAATTGAGGTAATACTAAAACATGATCAGCTCTACTTTCAGGATTTTCCTTAGACCACTCTAAAAAGAGTGTTTTCACTCTTGGTTCATTTAAAAGATAAGCAGCATCGACTTCATAAGAAGGTAATCTTTTCCTTAAACCTTGTTTTACCTTTTCTGTTAAAACCACTAAAGGAAAACCGTCTTGATACAATCTTTTATAAGCTTTCAAAGATTTAAAAGGTCTTAAAGGTAAAACAAATAAATAAAGAATAGGTTTCCAGATCCAAGGGGAGATATCAATGACTCTTTGATCAGACAAGAATTCTTTTAAATATTTCAATAAACCCCACCAAGTTAAAGACTCAGGTGAGCCTAACTGAACTAAAACAACTTTTGTTTTTCTCTTAAACATTTTTTTATTTCCTCAACCATCCACTGTGAATAAAGGTAGCCATTTTTTGAAGCTCCATTAATATAATAAACATTATCTTCTAACTCTTTAATTAAAAAACCTTCTTTTTCTTTGTACCTAAAGCCAACTTTTAAATTTTCTCCTTCTTCCAAAGAAAAATCTTTTATCTCCAAGGAATCTACTTCATCAGAAATGACCCCTTCTAATTTTTTATTTTTTAAAAAATATTTTTTTTTATCCCCTTCTTCATAGCAAGCTAAAGGATAATGACCTTTTTTTTCTTTATAATAACCTCTAAGAATAGAACCTTTTTCTGAATAAAAATGATAAAAACGATTATAATGACCAGGACAAAGAAAAAGATAGTCAAAATCAATAGTATGATTTTTTAAAAAAGCTTTCTTTTTATCAAAAGAAATCATTTCATCATAAATTATGATTAAATCTTTTTTTAACCATTTTAAATAAATTTCATGATCAGCAACATAACCAGAATACAATTTCTTTTCTTCAAAATTTTTAAAGTCAACTTCATAAACTCCATCTGGTTTAAAATTCTCATAAAACTTTTTAAAAAGATCAAAAGCTAATAAATTTTTTTTTCTCTGAGAATATCTCACTGTAATAGAGGCTAAACTAGGACAAGGTGCAAGATTTAAACTTTCTACTAATAAAACATCTTTTAAAAAATGACCTAAACTAGAACCTAAAACACCTCCACCTAAAACAAGGTATTTTGCCCTTAATATTTTCATAGTAATATCTAGGTTATATGTTAGTTGTTCAAAAAGAAGAAGATCTTTTCTTAAAAAAAATTATTGAAGATTTTACTAAAGAATTCATCTCTATTGAAACTAAAAGATCTTATCTTAAAGATCTTCTTCTTTTTTTTAACTTTTTTAAAAATCATCATGTTAATTTTTTTCATCCCAAAGATATTACTAGAAATCATTGTCTTCATTATAGAGATTATTTACTGCAGCAATATGCTTCCTCTACAGTTCATAGAAGACTAGTTGCTTTAAGGTCTTTCATGAAATGGTGTTTCAACCTTCAACTCATTGAAAAAAATCCTTTAGAATCTCTCAAACTTCCTCGCTATGATGTCAAAAACCCTACTTTAGCCCTAGAAGATCAAGAAGTTCAAAACCTTCTCTCCATGACCTCTCATCATGATCTTAAATCTTCTCAGCATCGTTTAATTCTCCTTTTTCTTCTTAACCTTGGATTAAGAAGATCTGAACTCACTCAAATTAAAGTCAAAGATTTTTTTCAAGATAAAGAACACTATCTTTTAAGAATTAAGGGCAAAGGTCAAAAATTTAGATTTATCCCTATTAATAATTTTTTACAAAAAGAACTTCAATCTTATTTAAAAAAAGCTGAAGAAGAAAAATTTTACTATACTCATGAAGATTACCTCTTTAGATCAAATCCTTTAGATAAAAAACCACTTCACCCTACTACCATTTTTAGAATTGTAACCCGTTATGTAAAAAAAGCTGGTATTTTAAAAAGAATTGGAGCTCATTCCTGTAGGGCTACAGTCATCTCTCATCTTTTAGAAACTCAAAGAGCTAATATTAGAGAAGTTGCGATCTTTGCTGGTCATTCAAATATTGAAACCACTCAAAGATACGACAAAAGAAGAAATCAATTAAATAACAGTGCTGCTTATAAAGTTGATTATTTTAAAAAAGATTAATAATCAAAATATTCACCTAGGTTATCTTGATTGAGTTTATGATTAATATCATCTAGACTATCATAATCTTCAACATAAATCTTTTTAAAATCACATATTTTTTCGATAAGATTAATATCTATATTAGATCCTCTTTTTAGAAAAACAGTCATGCTTTCATATTCATTTAATTTTTTACAAAAATCATTCCAAGATTTTTTTTGATTTTGTTCAATTAAATATTTTAATCCTAATTTACCTTCAGGATAGTTCACTTTTTTTCCTTTTTGAGTATAATATTGATTAGGTAATTGCAATAAACGATTTTTTCTATATTGAGTAGAATTAATAATTCCATGATGATAAATAGAATTATCATCTATGATATAAGTTTTTTTATCTTTTGACTGAACCAATACCTCTACCGAAGTATTTTTTCGATTAGATATATCTAATAGACAAGAAAGCAACCCTAAAAAAATAATTTTCATTTTTTAATGATAAACAAAAAAATAAAAAAATTCAATTTTATTTATACAAAGAATTTATAATCTTTTATTTCAAGATTTTAAGCCTTGAAATAAAAGATTAATTAGATTTTTAATTTATTATATTATAAAAAAGGATTCTTTAAATTTCCATTTTCGTCAAAAAGATCACTATTATTAGGATCTATATTCTTAATTTTTTCATAATCAGTATAAGGTAAAATTTTTATTTTTCTATTTTTTTGAATCATTTCTAAATATATCTTTTTTATATCTAACAATACTTTTAATGTATCTTCATTTATAGAAACATCATCATTTTTTAAATTTTGAATACGTTCTAAAGCTTGAAAAGCTTTTTCCCAAACATCCATATCAGAAAAAGAGATAGCTTGTAAAGATTCGAAATAAATTGGTATTGATAAAATAAAAGCTACAAGATTATTTTGATAATTTTTATTTTTACTGTATGGATTAGAATCATCGTCAAAAGAGTAATTAATATATAAATGTTTAGTTGATGTAAATAATGTATAAGGATAAGGAAAATTACAGTAGCTTAAACATCTATAGATATTTCCAGGAATAAAATTTTTCATCACAAGAGTTGTAATTTTAGATTTATTCTCTTCAATTTCTAAAGGTCCAAAATTATAAAAACTATTAGAGTAATCAAAAAGCACTGAATGAGAAATAAAATCTCCATCATAATAAACACTATTTATTAAACCTTCTTGCAAGGTTTCAAGAATATGTAGATCATTTTGACCTTCAAATAATTTTAAATAATTTAACATACTAAAATCTAAAGCATTACTCCTAGTAATGTTTTGATTATTATCTTTTTTAAGTTCTATCAGATCCTGTCCATGATCACTACCTCCTCTTGTTCCATGATCACTACCTTCTCTTGTTTTAGATGAATTTAATAAATCAACTATTGCTTTATAATAAATATTAAATTTTAATTCTTCATTCTTTTCTCTTTCCTTTGTTAATTGCATAATTTTTTCTTTATGTTCTTTTCCAAAATCCAAGAAATATTCTTTAATGATATCATATAAGGGTTTACCTTCTTTTTCTTCTTCTATTTTTTGTAACGATCCTAAAATATTTACATATGCTTCTTTTCTACCTTCAAATTGTTCTGAAGGATTTTTATGTTGAGTTTTCTCAAAAAGCTCAAAAAGTATTTTATTTTTTTTTGGAGATGAACTTTTATTATAGTCTCCTCCCCAAACTAAAGCCCCCCAACTTAAAAAGCTCATTGTCATTAACATAAACATATAATTTTTCTCCTTTGTTTTATAATTTCTACTTCTAATTTAGAAAACAGAAAATCATCTATCTTATAACACATAATAGATAGATAGATAGATAGATAGATAGATAGATAGATAGATAGATAGATAGATAGTAAAAATTACTTATTTTTTTTCAAAATCTCAAGAATAAGAAACTGTCTATAATAAAAAGACTTATTTTCTGCAATAGTAGGGTACTCATTAAAAGCTGTAATGGCACATTCTTTATAGGGGTTTTTAGAATCAATACAGACTTTTTCTCCTAAACGGCAGTAATCGCCATTATTATAAACTCTAGTCAAGAGCCTCCCTTCTTGTCTCATTCTAGATGTAAAGTGGGTAGGATGATCAATATAAGGGAGATTTTGGCAACTTTTCATAAGAGGATCAAAAGGACCAAGAGCTATATTGCCAAAAAAGATAGGCTTAAAAGCTAAGAAAGAATTCTTTTTATTTTTTTTAAGATGATAGTAATAATTATTGTTTTTTTTAATAAATTTTATGATCTCAAAACCTTCTATGATGAGAGAAGGATCTAACTCAACAACTTCTTCACCTTGGTAGACTCTTTGTTTAATATTTAAAGTTGTAAAAGATCCTATGTAATTAATATCTTGCTCTTTTTTTTTAAGAGAAAATTGATATCCAGTATATTTTTTTTCAAATTCTTTAAAAATTGGTTTATAAACTCTTGGCTTAAGAATTAAAATCAACTCTTCTTCTTCATGATTTATTTTTTTCTCTTGATCTAAGATTTCTATCTCTTGTTTTTCTAGTGATATTTTTTCATCTATTTTAGGTGAATAATAAAATATTGGATAAATTTCATTGGGTTTAAGTAAAGTTTTAAGAGAATGGAATAAAATCCATTTATAAGAATGATTATTTTCTTTGTCAAAAAATTTTAATAAATATTCTTCATGAAAGTAAGCTTGAGGCTCTAAATTTAGAAGAACATTTTCTAAAATTTGATAAGGATTTACCTCAAAAAGTCTTTTTTTATCACTTACTACCAAAATATAAGATTTTTCTTTATTCAAAGTTAAATTTTGTGTCAAAAAAAACCATCCAGGTTCTTTATGCTTTAATTCATGAAGTTCACCTCTTTGATAATCTTGTAAGAGTGTTACTTTATAATTTTCATATTTTCTTAATTGAGATTTTACAATTTCTTGTTTAAAAAAAAAATGTAAATCTTGAAAAGAAGCCAAATAAGATTCTAAAGGAGAAAAATATCCTAAATAACTACTTTTGAGTAAAAAAGGAAGATCTTTTAAAGGAAGATTTTTTTCATAACAATCTTTTAAATAAATTTCTAAAATATCTTCTTTCTTTTCTAAAAAATATTCATACTGATCACTTTTTAAGTCAAAAAAAATCTTAGGAGTTTCTAGATTAATTTCTTGAACATAAAATTTACTTTCTTCTTGAGGAATATGAATATTTTCAATAAGTTCTTCAACTTCCGGATCACTTTTTTTTTGATCAGGAATAATTTCAACAATCTTCTTTTTAGTCTTAATAACTTCATCTTTTAAAAAAGCTTCAGGTTCTTTTTCAACGAGATCTTCTTCTAAAGCATCGTCAGGTTCTTTTTTTTCTAAGGAATAATCACAAGATAAACAAAAAAAAAATATAAATTTCATCTTGATTTTCATAAAACATTCAGGCTATGGACAAAAGAATAATCTTCGTATGAGTTTAAAAATGAAATCCTTACTTCTTATTGATGATGAATACTATCTTTTTGAATATCTTCAACCTTACTTTAAAGAAAAGAATATTGATCTTATTTATAAAAACAGACTACCAAAAGATCATGAACAATTTGATGGCTTTCTTATTGATCTTTTTTTTAATAATAAACCCTTGGGAATCTCCTATTATCATCAACTTAAAGACGATTTACGCCCAAAAGCTTTCCTTTCCTCTAATAAAGATCTCTCTTTTATAGAAAATCTTTATGAGCAAGGACTTCAAAATTATTACCCAAAAGATCATTTTTTAAAAGAACCTGAAGACTTTGTTCAAAAAATTCACTATCTTCTTTATGAGCAAGACTGGATTGAAATTTTTTCTAAAAAACTTAATTCCAGAAACATCTCTTATCTTTATGGAGTTTTTTCTCTTATTAAAAATCCAGTCAATACTCTTATTCAAGGACCAAGTGGATCAGGAAAAAATTATCTTCTTCAAGTTCTCAAAGAATATTTACCAAAACCTTTCTTAGAACTTAGTTCTGCTAATATCTCTCTTGAGCTCTTTGAGTCAGAGTTTTTTGGTCATAAAAAAGGGCTTTTTACAGGTGCTTTTCAAGATTTTGAAGGAAAAATAAGTAAGTTAGACGGTGGTTGTCTTTTTTTAGATGAGATCACTTGCCTTAGTAGACCTCTTCAAGAAAAATTTTTAAAGCTCCTTTCAGAAAAAAATTTCTTCCCTTTAGGTGACTACCTTGTAAAAGAAGTGGATATTCTCTACTATTCTTCTACTTTAGAAAAAGATCCTTTATCTTTTCTTAGACCAGATTTTTATTCTAAAATCATCACTTATGTTTTCAAACAAATTACTTTGGAAGAAAGAAAAGAAGACTTAGATCTGCTCTTAAATCACTTTAATTGCCTTCAGACTCAACCTGTTATTTTTAAACAAGATTTTATAGAGGCTCTTAAAAACAACTTACCTCAAGGAGAAATTCGTGGATTATACACCTATCTTACAAAAAAAATCCTTCAAGGAACAAGAATCTTCACCTCTAGTGAAACACAAAATTTATAATCTTTTGTTAAAATTAGATCTCTATTCTAGAGGGTTTAAGAGTATCAATTTTTCTTCAGATGAAGATTTTTTAACTTTTTTCCCTACCAGGTTTTCAGAAGATTGCCTCTCTTACTATAGAAAATATCTCCATGAAAAACTTAAAACCCTATCTCAAAAATCAGATTCTTAAACCTCTTTTTTTTGTTCTTATTCTTTCTTTTTCAGTTTTTTTTGGCTATGAAGCTTTAAATATTCAAACAACATCTTGGTATCTTGCTTTTTTTATTTCTCTTTTTTTAACTCTTATTTCTTTATTAGATCTCATCTTCATTTTTAAAAGAATTCAACCTATTCTTAAAGATCTTCATCATATCTATGACAAAAATCATTCTTTTGCATTTCAAGAATTTAAAATGATTCAAGAAGCTCATGAGCTTTTATCAAAAAACAAGGCAGAAAGTTTAGAACCAATTTTTGAAGAAAAAATTAATCATCTTCTTCACGATTTAAAATTCCCTTTACAACATTTAAAAATTTCACTTTCTGATCATCAAATAAAATTTTATAATCAAGTAGAATCATTGTTAAATATTTTTAAAGAAGATTTCAAAGATCTTCAAATTATTCATCTTCCTGAATTTTTATTATCTTTTAAGAAAGATTACTCTAAGATCTGCACCCTTAACTTAGATATACTGGATCTTAATCTTTTTATTGAAAGCCAATCTCTTGAGTTAAGAAGAGTTTTTGTCAATATTATTGAAAACTTCATTAAAAGAAACCAGCATTTTATTAATATTTCTTTGTTTAAAAGAGATGATTTTATTCATGGTAAAATTTCTGGAAAAATAAGTCTTGAAAAAAAATACCCTTTAAAAAAATTTTATCAATCTGAAAACATAGGAACTCTAGAATTTGAATCATTTTTCAAAAAACACCATGGTCAATTTAAAGTTTTTGAATCTGACAACACTTATTCCTATCATTTCAGCTTAAAAAGATCTTTTCCTCCAAAAGATTTTTCTAGTTATCTTGGTAATAATCATTCTGATTTTTTAGATCAAAAATTTTATCCTGATTTTATTCATCTTTATCAAAAAGAAGCTCCTCCTAATAAAAATTTTTATTTATTAGATAATGATTTTTCATTTTCTTCTCTTTTTACTCAATTTGCAAATTCCAAACATATTGATATTTTTCCTTTAGAATCTGTTTTAGATTCTTTTTACATTCCTGATCATAGTTATCTTCTTTTAGATTATCATCTTCTAGAAAGATTCTCTACTCTAGACTTAGCTAAAAAATTAAAAGAGAAAAAATACTTAAAAATTTATATTTTAACAGGTGATGATAATCTTCATAACATACCAAGTTTTATCCAAGGATTAATTTATAAAAAAGATTTAGATTTTCTCATTAGTAATTTAACAATTATTCTTAATTCTCAGAAATTAGATGCTTCTGATTTAAGTTCAAAACTGAATTAGGATCAATAGTAAATTGAATATATTTCTTCTCTCCTGCTTCATTTTTAATGACTCCATTGTAAGTCCCTGTAGGTAATCTTAAAGGCTCTTTAAGAGGTAATCTTTCTTTAATAAATCCTTTAACAGTAAAAATTTCTAATTCATACCCAGGATAAAAATTTTGTTCTGTTACTACTCCAGTTAAAGAACTCTTATTAAATTTTAAAAAAATAGGAATCAAGATAAGAAAAAATAGACTTAAAGCAATCTTAAGACCATGAAGTTGAAAAAAATTCTTTGGAGCTTCTTCCTTTTTTTGAAAAGAAAATAATTTATCTTGGACAATAGTAGCTATCTTTTTCTTTTTTTCTCTTAGAAGAATATTTTTTTCAAATTGAGACTCACTCACTTTAGCTATTTTTTTATACTCCTCCATGTTAATTTTTCCGTATTCACTATATTTTTCTTTCCATCTTTCTATTTCTTTAGAAAAAAGACTTGAGGTAAACACGGTGACATCACTTGAATTAAAAGAAGGAAAGTACTTCTGCATCACCATAGACAACTCTCTTTGAAATTCATCCATGGTTTGATATCTTTTTAGTCTTTCTTTTTTTAAACATTTTAAAATAATATCAGCAATTTCATCAGGTAGATCATCTCTAAAATCTCTAGGATCAGGAATTTTACATTCTTGAATATTTTTTAAAATAGCCATATCATTAGGACCTTCAAACAGTTTTTTACCCGTAGCTAATTCCCAAAAAGTCACTCCTAGGGCAAAAAGATCATACCTGCCATCTAATTGAAGTCCTTCTATATACTCTGGTCCTATATAAGAAATTTTTCCTTTCAAGGTCCCTGTTTTAGTTTTTTCATTTCTTTCTAGTTCAGATTTTGCAATTCCAAAATCAATAATTTTTACAAAACCATCATAAGTGAGCATAATATTATGAGGTGAAATATCTCTATGAATCACTTTCAGAGGTTTACCAGAAACAGGATCAACAAACTGGTGAACATAGTACAGGGCTTTTGCTGACTGAATCATAATGTAACACAAAACATCTATAGGAAAAACTTTATTTTGTAGCTTTAATTTTTGTTGATATTCTTTAAGATTAGATCCCAAAACAAATTCCATAGAGTAATAAAGATAAGTTCCTTCTTTCCCGTAATCATAAACTTGAGCAATTCCTGGGTGAGTAAAAAGATTAGTTAATTTTAACTCATCTTCAAACATTTTTAAAAAAGATTCATTGGAGCTAAATTGAGGCTGAACAATTTTTATCACTAAAAACTGATTTTTATCTCTATGAATAAGCTTAGCTAAATAGATTTTAGCCATACCTCCATCAAAAAGATGTTCTAGCATTAAGTAAGGACCAAAGACTTTATAGTTCACTTTTGCTATATCGACTATTCTAAAAAAGATCTAAACTGAAAAAAAATAAACTACAAGAGCAAAAGCTAGCAAAATTCTATAATAAAAGAATGGTTTAAATCCATAATCAATAAAAATTTTTTTTAAAACAGGATAAGAAAAAAAACTTAATATTAAAGTCACTATTAAATATTCCTTTTCAAAAATGAGTTGATCAATCAAAAAAGAATATCCAAAAGAAGCAATTCCTAAAGGAATAGATAAAATCATAGCATAAGTATACGCCATGCTTCGATTAAATCCATAAAGATAAAGAGAAGCACAGGTCATTCCTAATCGACTAACACCAGAAAATGATCCTATAATTTGAGCTAAGCTCACAAAAACAACAAAGTAAATATTAAATAAATTTAAATTTATTTTTAATGAAGATTTTTTTTTAAAAATAAAATTTAAAATAAAAGAGAATAAAATCAATAGAACAATCACTATTTCTAAAGTTTTAAAAATCATGAGATATTCTTTTAAAAAAAATAGACTCATTGCAGTTATCGTTGTAATGAAGATTAAGTTTAGACTTAAGATCTTTTTTTTAAATAAAAGAAGATCTAAAATAATTTTTCTTTCAAAGAATAAGACAACAAAAGAAGTTGCTAAATGCAATAAAGCATAATCAAAACGACTTAATTCCTGTTTTAAAAAAAAAAGATGAGCACTACTACTCACAGGGATAAATTCAGTTATAGCTTGAATAATACTACTAGTCATATTTTTTTTACTTCATCTTCTAAAAAATCTATTCTTTTTTCTCTTAATAAAAGTATAAGTTGAGATTTTAAAGCTTCGAAAGACAATAAATTCATTTTAATTTTTATTTCTTTCAGATAATCATACAGTTCTCTGATATTTAAATCTTTGTCAAAAAAGTAATCTATAGCAATAAAATAATCTTGAAAATCTCCTATTTTAATAAATTTATAAATTTCTTGAATACTTTCTAAAGACTCTGCTTTAACTTCATAAAGATAGGTATAGTCTTTATTTAAAGATAGAATACGGTAAAAATCATTTTTCTTATACATAAGATAATAATTGTGGCCTAAAAGAATAATTTGAGGTTCTTGAAGCCTTTCTTCTTCTAATATTTCTAGGATTTTTTTTCTAAATTGTAATCTATGAAGATAATAGGGAAAAAAATCTTGAAAAGATAAAAAAGCTTCTTCAAAACCCAATCTAAATGATGTTTCTAGTGTTTTAGCAAAATTAGTTTCAAAAAAATCTTCTTTAAAATAGAAAAAATTTTTTTCATAACTTTTTAAAAAAAAAGGTATTAAGGCAATATCTTTTAAGGTATTTTTAAGGTTTATTTTTTTTTTTAAAGTTAATTCTATTTCTTGTGAATTTTTAATAATTTTTAAAATTGCTTCTATTTTTTTATCTTCTGTTTCTTTAAAAATAGGATAAAGAATAAAATCTGGATGGTAAAAAGCTAATTGAAAATTTTTAACAAAAAAAGATCTTTCTCCTAATTGTTCTTTTTTCACTCTTTGAGTGACAAAAATGTTCTCTCCTACAACAATTTCTCCCCCTTTCCATAAAGGATAAGAGTAAAAAATAAGAACTAAAACAGGAAAAACTAATAAAATTCTGCCCAAGGGAACATCTTTTTTACTCATAAGAGAACAAGTTAAACTTTCTTTGAAAGATTTATTTTTCCAAATCAAAGGAAGATCAAAAATGAGAAAAGGTAAGGTGATTAATCCTATGAAAGTTCTAAAAAATCCCCATGGCCAAGAAGAAGAGGAGTAACATTTTAGATAAGCTTGAAAAAGTGTTGTATTAAGAAATAAAGAACTTAGTAATTGAACAGAGATAAAAGTTAATAAAAAATCTCTTTGATAGAAATGAGGTAAAAAATCTAAAATAATTTGCGGCCACTGAATAAAATCTTTTAAAATAAAGGCAAAAACAAGATCTAAAATTAAACTCAGCCATCGATAAAAAAGAGGAGTTAATTCTTCAAAGCTAGGAGAAGGAGATTGGAAAGATTGAAAGGAAGAAAAAGAATTAACTCCTTTTTCTTGAGCTTGAATTTGAATGATATTTTTTCCTAATCTTAGGTAATCACCTTCTACAAGAAAGAGTTTTTGTCCAGGAATAATTTTTTCTTCTGCAAGATAGGTCCCATAAAGAGAATGATGATCAAGAACTGTGAGACAATCTCCTATTTGTTCTATAGTACAGTGCTCAGAAGAAATTTCTTCATCATTTAAATCCCAATAACCTTCTTTAGAACCAAAAGTGATGGAATCATGAAGAGGAATTTTTTTTCCTTTAAAAAGAAGGGCATAAGTTTTTTCTTTATTTTTTACACTAATTTTCATTTACTTTACTATTTTCCTCTATTTTCCGAGAATTTAAAAGTGTGGTTAGTTATTTTTTTTCTTTTTAGTAATAATGAATCCACAATTACTCATCAACCTAGTTGTCCTCGTACTTATACTCCTGATGCCAACAAAATAAAACAAATTCAAGATAATTGTGCTGCTGGAGACACAGCTCCTTATGAAGCTTATCTTATTGAAATTGTCTCTGCCTTAAATCCACCTTCTGGTGGATTTTGTAGCTCAAATCAACTAAAAACAAATCCCTATCACTGTTATTCTTGTTATCAACAATCTTTAACAAATTTTATTACAAAAACAATTGAAGCTATAGATAAGCTATCTAGTTATTTTGAATCCTTAAATGCTAATAATCTTAGCTCTAGAATTAAAAATCTTTTTGATTCTATGATTGAGAGTGCTTCTGCTTTAGAAGAGAATTCTTCTCCTTCTTATGCTAAAACATTACAAAATCCAAGTTGCCTTACTTTTGCTAAAGACTTAAGATCTAAAAATGGACTCAGAGGTGGTCTTGAAGAATTAAGAAAAATTCTTCCTAAAGATGCTTTAAAAGAAGCTGAACTTATCAATAGATCTCTTTCTGGAATGAAACCTCATGAAACAATTTCAAAGTATTTACCTGATGAAACAACTCCTGAAATTAAAAAGTTTTTTGAAAAAGAATTCTCTTCTTTAACAACTAGAAATAACCTTTTTAAAAAAAGATTTGGAGTTATTCCTGAAACAGATTTTAATCATGACACAGCTGAAAGCTTTATTAAAGATTTTGAAAAAAAAGCTAGTGCAGATGTAGCTTCTTGTATTTCTAATAAAGTTTCTGAAAAAAAAATTGAACAAATTTTAAAAAGTAAAAAAAGAACAGGAAATGCTGCAAAAGCAACTACTTACAAAGGAATATTGGTTAATTCCTCTAATATAGCTGAACTCGTTCAAACACTTTCTAAAAGTTATCCTCAGTATGCAAAAGAGTTTAACAGTTGTCGTCAAAGTACTTTAAATAAATACCCTATTTTAAAAAATGATTATCAAAAACAAATAAATTCTTATTATTCTAATACGAGCAGTGTTGTTCCTATTCGACAAAGAGTTTCTGCCAAAATAAGATCTCTTTCTACTTGTAGTATAGCCCTAGAAAATAATATTACTTTTCATGAAGGCAAATTAAACACAGATAAAGCGACCTTATCTTTATCTTTAAAAACTTATGAACAAGAAGTATCAGCTCGTTTAAGTGCATTTTCTAATGTATATCAATCTTCTTTTAATAAACTCAATCAAGACTTAATAACAAAAGGTTTTGGTTCTGTTACTAGTTTATCTATTATAGCACCACCTCAGTTCACTCTTAATCCTTATCCTTTAGATGATCTTAGTTTAAAAACATTAAAAGAAAATAGACAAAAACCATTAGATCTTCTTGGGATAGACAAACTAAGAGAACAACTTTTTTTACAAAGAAGTATCTTAGAAAAATTTCTTGTTTCAAATGATTTTGTTGATCAAAATGGTAAAAAACCCATTCAAGATCACTTAGAGTCTCTTGCCAAACTCACTAATAACTGTGCAGTAAAAGAAGGTAATGAATCTTGTGCTTATTTAGCTGCTAATGTTCCCACTAATCTTAATAATTGCGCTTCTCAGTTAAATCCTGATCTTTTTTCAAAATGTGGTCCAAGTGCTTTTGATGGCAATTATTTTTCAGGAACAAATTATCCTGATAAAAAAGGTATTCAAACTTCTTGTCAAAAATTAGCTCCTAATTCTCAGGCGACTAATGAAGAAAAAAGAGTTGCTCAATGTCACATTACCACTTTTATTGAAAAAAAATGTGATCAAAATATTACAGGTAGTAATGTTAATTCCGGTAATAATAATCCTTCCAATGCAGCAACTTCATCATCAAATACTCAACGTAGTACTGGTGTCCAAGGTAGTACTCAATAATTTTTCTTTACAAAAATTTAAGATCCTTTGATAATAAAAGGTAGAGATTTCTTAGGGAAAGGAGAAATACTATGAGTCAAGGACTAGGACCAATTACAGGCATTATTGCTGAAGATCAAGTTGTATTAGATTTTGGAGACTATGAAGGAAGATCTCTTTATGAGATTGCTTATGTAGATCCAGAATTTTACTCTTCTTTGATCACTGAAAAAGAAAGGGGCAATATTTTAATGATTAGGGATAAATGTAAGATTGTTAAACTCACCCTTATTGAGAGTAAAAACTTCAACTAAAGTTTTTGCCTAGTTCTAGTCGATAAGAATTAGGATGATATTTTTTCTCTTAGCTCTTGATTATGGTTCTATTGGTACTTTTTCTATTTTAGAAGGACAAGGGAACAATGTTATTATTATTAATAGAGGACTAGAAGATGGTATCCAGGGGAGTCATTTAGAAGTTTTTGATGAAAATGGTTTTATTATGAGGCTTCTTTGTTTTGCTTCTCAAAAATCTCAAAGTGCTTGCAAGGCTTATCATACCGTAAGATGGTCTGTAGTGAAGGTTAAAAAAGAATATAATTTTCGTTCTATTCAACATAAAAGAATTCTTCCTGGAGCTTTACTAGAACCAGCCTTTAGATTTTAGTTGCAAGGTACTTGCAAAAATGTTAAGTAGAAAACCATGAAAACTTTCGCTGCTTGTCTATGGCTCGTGATATCAAGTTGTACTTGCAACTTACAAGATCCTAATTATTTAAAACTTATTGAACATACCATTGAAGAACACCTCCACTTTCATTGTGATCATAAACATCATGAACATCATGATATTCATAGTCAGCCTAAGGATTCTAAGCCCTTTATTGCACCAAAGACAAAATCTATTCCTCCTTGTTGCCCTCACGGACAAGGAAGTTCTTGCTCTATTAGAAGATGTGATAGTGAAGATAGTGATAGTGAAGATAGTGATAGTGAAGATAGTGAAGATAGTGATAGTGAAGATAGTGAAGATAGTGAAGATAGTGATAGTAATAGTAGTGTCTCTTTTTAAAATAAAAATTCAGAAATTCAATTGGATTAAAATTATAAAAAACACCTAAGTGTTCTTGACTTTTATAAAAAAAACCTTACCTTCTAAACTAGACGAGGTGAATGATGAGATTTTTAAAACGTATATTTTGGTTTGTTTTAACAAACTTACTTGTTATTTTTACTATTTCTTTAATTACTCATTTTTTTGGATTAACTCATTATTTGCATGATCAAGGAATTGATTATGGTCAGCTTTTTGCCTTTGCTTTAGTTATTGGTTTTGCTGGAGCGACTATTTCATTATTACTTTCAAAGTACCTTGCTAAATTTTTCATGGGAGTAAAAAGTGTTGATCAAAATTCTCATTATCATTTTTTAGTAGAAAAAGTTCATCAAATTGCTCAAATTGGAGGTTTTGATTCTTATCCAGAAGTAGGCGTTTATGAAAGTGAAGAAGTGAATGCTTTCGCTACAGGTTTTTCTCAAAAACATTCTTTAGTAGCTTTTTCTACTGGTTTATTAAAAAAAATGGATTCAAAAGAGCTCGATGGAGTCATTGCTCATGAATTAGCCCATATTAAAAATGGAGACATGGTGACCATGACTTTACTTCAAGGTGTAATCAACACTTTTGTCTTTTTTCTTTCAAGAGTTATTGCTTATCTCTTAGTGATGAGAGACAACAAGAAAGGTAACTATGTGACCTTTAGATTAGTTTCTTTTGGTCTTGAAATGATTTTAAGTTTTTTAGGAGTTCTTGCCATTTGTGCTTATTCTCGTCATAGAGAATACAGTGCCGATAAAGATGCAGGAGAAATGGTCGGAAATCAAAGTATGATTGCAGCTTTAAAAAAACTTCAAAATCTCTTTGATTATAATCAAAAACATACAACTCAAGAAAGCCTTTCAGTCCAAGCCATGAAAATTTCAGGAAGATCTTTTTTAAAATGGCTTTCTACTCACCCTCCTCTAGAGGAAAGAATTAAAGCCTTAGAGTCCTCTTACTGAGAGGACTCTAAGTTTTTTTTTTGTAAAAAAAAGTAAAAATATCTGGGTCATGCCAATTATAAAATTTATTATCTTTTTTAAGATAAAACTTCTCATCTTTTCTTATTAAGAAATAATCTCCTATTTTATCCCAATAAAGATAATCTCCTTCTAAAAAAATTTCTTTCCCCAAGAGAAGAAAATCTTTTTCAGCAAAATCCCACACAGGAGCCATATTCATTCGTCCATACATAGAGACCCTAGAGTAATACCAAAGATTTCTTCCAAAATTTTTTTCTTCTTTTAAAAATTTTTTGATCAGCTTAATATTATCTTCTCTTACGGGTAAAAAGTCTTTATTCTTCATACAAACAAAATCAAAAGAGGAAGAAAAGAAATGCAAAGTAAAAGAAAATTCGCCTGGATCAAAAAGAGCATTGAGATAATGTTCTTTTTTTAGTTCTTTTTCTGAATATTTCTTTGAAATTTGAGTATAAAAATCCGTATTTTTTTCTAGATATTTATATTGATCAACTTTTAATCTATTGAAAAAAACTTTTAGTATTTCTTGTTTGAAAGAATCATTATTGATACCACCAACTTCAAAAAGGAGTAATCTTTCCAAGACAAAAATCTGTTTATAATAAAATGGTTTATTTTTCCAAAAAGAGTAGAGTTCTATTTGTTTTTTAATAATAAAATCATGAAGAAAGTTTTTATATTCATAATTTTTTTTTAGTTGAGTATAAAATAATATTTTTTCATTTATTTTTTTTATCCATAAGTCAAATGAATCTTTAAAATAAGACTCATTAAATCTGGATATTCTTTTTAAGAAGCTAAAAATATAAATTAAATCTCTTTTTTCTTCATAAGAAAACTTTCCTTTTCTTAAATTTAAAAGCACTAAACTTAGGGTAGCTCTTAAGTTGCTATCATTTAAATGAGCTATTCTGGCACCATCCTCATAAGCTTTTCTTTGGAGGAAAACCTTTGGATTTTTTGTTTTTTCATACTTTTTTCTCATTTCAAGATGATCAATTGGAAAATCTAAGTTTGTAAGAAAACTATATTCTTTTAAAAAGAGCTCAAAAGAGAGAATGAATTTTTTTTTAAAAGTAAAAAAATTATTCATTTCTTTCTTTAGAAACAAATGATGTTCTTGTTCTACTTGTTTAAAAAGATCTTTTAAAGATTCAACTTTATTTTTAAAATTTTTTAAATGAATCTTACTTTTTTGATCCTCAATCCAAGATAACTTTTTTTTATAAAAGGGAAGAGATTCCTTTATACTTTCAAAATCAATTTGATTTTGAATCCTAGGAACATAAAAATACTTACTTTGATAATCTTTTCTAAGTTTTTTCTCTTCATTAAAATCTTTTAACTGACAATATTGTTGATAAAACTTTTTTTCTAATTTAAAATACTCTTCATCGGCATAAAGATTGAACAAAAGAAGAAGTCCATAAACCATAACAACTTCTATTATCCATTATTAGAAGGGATCCTTCTAGGGTTGATTTTTCTTCTATATAGGATAAAATATCTTCTAAAGATTTTGCTATTGTCATATTAGATATTTTTTTTTGCAAAAGAGAAAAATTTAAATCCGTTTTTAAAGATTGATTGTGAACCAATAAAAGAGAGTTCACTTTAAATTCTTTTAAAAAAATAGAAAGATATTCTTCAAAAAAAAGATTAGATCTGGAAGTATAAGATTCCGGACAGTAAATAACATGATGAGGGGACTTTTCTAAAAGTAGAAAAGATTGAAGAGTTTTTCTTACAGCTGTAGGATGATGAGCAAAATCACTAATCACTTTAAGATTCTTATAATACCCCTTAAACTCTTGTCTTTTTGAGGGTCTCATAATTTTAGATAAATCTAATTGATCTGTTTTTAAGCCTAATCCTTTTAAGAGAGTAAGACATCCCAAGATATTTTCTTGATAATGATCTGGCATATTATCAATAAAAGAATTTTTAAAAACATAGGTCAAAGTTTCTTTTGAAAATATGTTTTTATTTAAAAGACTTTCATGTTGAACAATAAGTCCCTTTTTAGGAAGAAGTCTAAAGTGATTTTCTATCTCTTCTAAATTTTTAAAAATATCAGCATGATCAAATTCTAAAGATGTAAGAATCATATGATCAGGTTCATAGACTCTAACTTTAGGAATTTTTTCAAAAAAAGCTGAATCATACTCATCACACTCTAAAACAAAAAAATCTTTACCTAATTTAGCACTAGCTCGATCAGGGAGTTGGGCTCCTATGAGATATCCTGGATTAAATCCTAACTGTTCTAACATCTGAACCATAAAGTAAGAACTTGAAGATTTTCCATGAGTTCCAGCTAAACCAATCACTTCTCTATGATCAAGAATGTATTGCTTTAAAAACCGAGGAAAAGATAAATAGGGAACATCTTGCTGAATAAGATACTGAGCCAAAGGATGGTCTTTAGCTAAACTATTGCCTACGACAATAAGATCAAAATTTTTTAAATCTTGAAAAGAAAATTCTTCTAAAGAAAAAAAAGGAATATGAGTATCCCTTATAATATTAGAGGCTGGAGGATAAAGTGGTAAATCCAAGCCAATAACTTCATGACCTAATTCCTTGGCTAAAAGAGCACAGGGAAGCATGCCTACGCCGCCAATTTTAACAAAAAGAATTTTCATAAAGATTCTTTTAAGAATTGATCTAACTGAGAAAGATGTATTCTTTTTTGTTCCATCGTATCTCTATATCTTAAAGTAACACTTTCATTTTTTAAAGAATCAAAATCAACTGTTAGACAAAAAGGAGTCCCTATTTCATCTTGACGACTGTATCTTTTACCAATACTTCCCTTGTCATCAAAGATAGCTCGGTATTTCTTTTTGTATTCTTGATAAATTTTTTCACTTAAGTCTAAAACTTCGCCTTTAGCCACCAAAGGAAAGACAGCTAGTTGTTTAGGTGCTAACTGAAAGTTTAACTTTAGAATAATTCTTTCTTCTTTTTCTTCATAAGCCTCAGTTAAAAGAGCTAAAAAAAGACGATCACAACCAATAGAAGTTTCAAGAACATAGGGAATATATTTTTGATTTTTTTCCTGATCTACATATTGTAAATTTTTTTTCGAAAAAAGAGCATGATTTTTTAAATCAAAATCTGTTCTTGAATGAATTCCTTCTAGTTCAGAAAAACCCATAGAAAATTCATATTCAATATCTAGGGCTTGATCAGCATAATGAGCAAGAGTATCATGATGATGAACTCTCATTTTTTTTTCAGAAAGCCCTAAAGACTTTAACCAAGTCCATCTTCTTTCTTGCCAAAGTTGAAAAGCTTCTTTTTGAGTTCCAGGTTGAATAAAGTATTGCATTTCCATTTGTTCAAATTCTCTTGTTCTGAAAATAAAATGACCAGGAGTGATTTCATTTCTAAAAGCCTTTCCCACCTGAGCAATCCCAAAAGGAATTTTTTGTCTCATCGATTGTTGTACATTATGAAAATTTACAAAAATTCCTTGAGCTGTTTCTGGTCTTAAATAAATTGTTTGAGCCTCTTCTTCTACAGCTCCCATCTTCGTTGTAAACAATCCATTAAAGTTTCTAGGTTCTGTTAAAGTTTGAGTTTTACAGTCAGGACACTTTGTTAGATCAGTTAAGTGATCCTGTCTAAATCTTTTATGACATTTTTTACATTCTACCAAAGGATCCACAAAATGATCCACGTGTCCTGAAGCTTTCCAGACTTCAGGATGCATTAAAATAGCAGCATCCAAAGGTTCAATATTTTCATAAGAGAGCATTTCTTTAAACCACAGATCTTTAATTCTTTGTTTCAAAAGAGTTCCCAAGGGACCATAATCCCAACAAGAACTTAAACCTCCGTAAATTTCAGAGCTTTGAAAAACAAAACCTCTTCTTTTACATAAAGATACTAATTCATTCACAATTCAACTCCAATAGCTTCTACAGGACAATGCTTCAAAGCATTAAAACAAAGTTTTTTCTCTTCTTCTGTTTTAGGTTGCTGTAAAACATAAGCTTGCAAATCTTTTTCATGAATTTTAAAAAAATAAGGAGCCTCCATGACACAGGCATCACAAGCAATACAGCTTTGATCTACATAAAAAGATCCAGGACTGTTTCTATGATACTTTTGGTTTCTATTAGCCATTCGTAACTTTTATACCCTTTAGAAGATCTTCTTGTAAGCTCTTTTGAAATTTTTCCTTTTTAAAAGGATTCTTCTGATTGATAAATTCATGAATATAAATTAATTCCAAACCTTTTTCATGAAAACCTAGTCCTAAGTCTTTAAACTGATATTCTTCTATCAAAGGAACTACTTTTCTTTCTAAGTTCAATTGATATTTACTTAAAAGATTTTCAGCTCCTTTAAAGTCTTTAATTTTAAACAACTCTCTCACTTGATCTCTTACTTCGTAACAAATCTTTTCTTGCTCTTGAGTAAGGGATTCTTGTAATAATTCCTTAGCTAATTTTTCTTGAACTTGATCTAAGGTAATAACTTTAGCAGGAATTTTTTGTTCATAAGCAAAATAAATTTCTCGCCCCTGATAAGACATTTTCTCTACTTTCTTCGCGGATAAACTCCTTATTTTTTCTAAAATTTCAGGAGGTAAACTCTCTGAGCTTAAGTTTTTAAATTTTCCAACATGTTGTTCATGAACTTTTACAAAATTGTCATAGGTTAAATTTTTTTCTTCTTTTTCAGTTAACTGTTCTTGAGTTAAGAGCCCTAAAATATATTTTTCTTTCTGATGATAAAGATAATCTTTTTCTTTATATCTTTTTTCTATTTCATGAGGATTATTTTGAATATAGTCTTTAATCTGGCTTTCTTGAATAATAACAAAATTTTTAAAATCAGCAGGATTAAGCTTTAAATGAGTTAATTGAATTGATTTAGATTCTTTTTCTTCTACTTCTTTCACCAAAGAACTAGAGAATAATAGACTATTAGTCAGTCCTCTTCCTGTTAAGTATAGATTCTCTTTTATTACTTGTTTTTCAAAATGTTCAGGAGTCATTTGTTGTCTTTTCAAAAGATCCTTGTACTGAACCATACTAAATTGGTTATCTTGAAAAAAAACCTCCATGCTTTTAATTCTTTCTTTTACTTCTTCTTTTGAAACTCTTAATCCTTGTTTTTTAGCAAAAACATAAAACATATTCATTTCAATCAAACTTTGAGAAACTAATTGTTTAATAATTTCAAGCTGAGAAGAATTTGGCTCTTGATCTGGTCCAATAAATTGCCTCATATAATTCATAGCCGCTGCTTGAACTTCTTGCATCAAAACAGGTTCATCTTCTACATAAAAAGCGATACTTTTATGTCCCATCTTAGAAATCATTTTTTGGG
Organism: uncultured bacterium; assembly: GCA_964652255.1. Taxonomy (GTDB): domain Bacteria; phylum Bdellovibrionota; class Bacteriovoracia; order Bacteriovoracales; family CAZZBM01; genus CAZZBM01. The sequence continues at coordinate 121,792 of CAZZBM010000002.1, read as the reverse complement.
ATTTAAATCCAGCAAAAGTAAAAACAAAAATAATAACAAAAACAAATATTCCCGTTAACAGTCGCTTAACATTCATCATAACTCCTTGGCATTTAACTTTATTTTAGCTACATTAAAGTAGGTTTTCATGTTTAAAAAAAGATTTTTCAAAAAAAACTCTTTTTTATTTTTTTCTTTATTTTTTTTTATTTCTATCATTTTATTTACCGTTTTTAAAAAAGAATCTACTTTGAATAGGATTCAAAAGCCTTTTTCATTTTTAAGTTTTTATTCTCAAAAAGCTTTTCACCATATTTTTTCATACTTTTCTGAAATCAAAGCTAGATACTTTAATTCTAAAGAGCTTTATACCTCTTATACCGCTCTTGAGCAAGAGCATCTTGCCTTAAAAAATAAATATCATCAACTCCAAAAAATAGAAAAAGACCTAATAGAATTAAAAGAGATCACTCTTTTAAAACAAAAAAATAAAAAATACTTAGATTTTATTATAGGTCAAGTTATAGCTTGGAATCTAGATCACCAACAAAGAATTATTAAAATTAATAAAGGTCTTTTAGATGGTGTTAAAAAAGATAGTCCAGTTCTGGGAATTAAAGGACTTATAGGTAAGGTAGTCTTTTCTTACGATTCTTACTCTGAGGTTATGACTTTAATTGATGAAAATTTTCAAGTAGATATTCTTGATGAGCTTTATTCTATTAGAGGAATTTATCAAGGCTCAGGGGAAGGGCTAGGGTATTTAAAATATATCGCTAGAACCCTTCCCTTAGAAGAAGGTCTTAAAATTTATACTGCTGGTGTAGGTGGAATCTTTCCAAAAGGTATTCCTGTTGGAATTATTCATAAAATAGAAAAAAAAGAAGAAAACTTGGTTCAAAAAATATCTATTCAACCCTTTGAAACTATCCCCTTTTCTCAATATGTTCTCATCTATGTTAATTAAAATTTTTTTAACTTTTTTTTTCATATTCTTAGTTTTTCTTCTTAGATCTTTTTATCCCCCTAGCCTCATTGATCCCTCTTTACCTTTTTTTTATTTTTCTTTCTTTTCTCTTAAAAACAAAGAAAGTTTGTTACTTTCTTTGTTAATTTTTTTTATAAAAATATCTTTTGACTCTACTTACATTTTTCTCTTTTTATCCAGTTTATTCTTTTCCACATCTCTTCTTGTTCTTTTCAAACAAGTTATCTATAGTGAAAAAATCTACTATCATTTTTTTACCATTTTTCTATTTCTTTTTAACTATTTATTTTTTTGCTATTTTATTCTTTTAAAAAAGAAATTTTTTTTATTTTTCATTAAAGATTTTCTTTTATTCTATCTTCTTAGCTGTTTAATCATCTTCCTCTTGAATAATATTTGGAAAGAAAAGGAAATTTATGGAGAATTTTGAAGAAGATCTTATCTATCAATCTCGTAAAAGATTTAAAATTCTTTTTTATTTAACTTTCACTTTTTTTATTCTTTTATTAATAAGATTATTTTACTTACAAATCATAAAAGGAGAAGATTTTTACATTTATTCTCTTAAGAATAAAATTAGAAAAGATATCACACTTCCACCCAGAGGAAGAATTTATGATCGTTCAGGATTTTTATTAGCTGATAACATTCCTAGGTTTGACCTCGTTTACATCCCTCAATATGCACAAAAATCAACTCTAGATCAATTAAGTAATTTATTGAAAATTCCTAAAAATAATTTTTTAAAAACTATTAAAAATTATACTTCTCAGGCTCGATATTTACCTATTATTCTCAAAAAAAATGTTTCTTTTGAAGAAATTGCCAAGGTTGAAAACTATCTCTCTGAATTGCCAGGAATTTCTATTCAAGAAGAACAAACAAGAATTTATTACGAAGAAGAAGCCTTTAGTTCTGTCTTAGGTTATGTAGCACTGCCCAATCAAAAAGAATTAGAAAATCCTCAAATCCTACCTCAAGAACTTATTGGTAAAAGCGGACTAGAAAAAACTTATCAAAATCAACTTAGAGGCTCTCCTTCTATCTCTTATAGTATTATTGATGCTAAAGGTAGAAAAAGAGAACTAGACTTTGAAGATGAGTTTTTAAAAAAACTTCCTAAGTATCCTTTTATTGAAGGTCAAAATTTAAAACTAACTCTTGATAAAGATTTACAACTTAAAGCCTATCATTCATTTAAAAATGAATCAGGAGGCATGATAGGATTAAACCCTCAAACAGGAGAAGTTTTATTTCTTGTCTCTAGTCCTGGCTTTAAAGGATCTCAATTTGCTTTTGGAATTAGTAAAGAAGACTGGCTAAAACTCAGTAATAATCCTCAAAAACCTCTTATTAATAAAGTCTTTCAAGAACATTATGCCCCTGGATCAACCTTTAAGCCATTTCCTTTAATTACTGCTTTAGAAAAAAAAATTATCAGTCCTTACCATGAAGAGTACTGTACTGGATCTTTAAAACTTAAAAATAGATCTTTCCACTGTTGGAGATCTTCTGGACATGGCTCAGTTAATATTATTAAAAGTTTAAGAGAATCTTGTAATAATTTTTATCATAAATTAGGCTTAAAGTTAAATGTAGATGACTTAGCTCATTATAGTTATCTTTTTGGTTTTGGCGAAAAACAAAAATTAAATTTAGGCTTAGAAAGTACAGGAATTGTTCCAACAAAAGAATGGAAAAAAAATAAATTCAATCAAGAATGGCAACTAGGCGACACTCTCTCTGTCACCATTGGTCAATCTTATGTCACAATTAATATCTTACAACTAGCTCTTGCTTATAGTATAATTGCTACGAAAGGACGTTTAATGAAACCTTATCTTGTTCAAGAATTTTTCACTAAAAAAGGTTTTCAACAATATAGCTATCCTGAAGAAGTTAAAAAAATAGAACTTAAAGACCAAACCTGGAAGCTTGTCCAACAAGGTCTTTACGAAGTTGTTAATCATCCAACAGGGACAGCTTTTAAACATAGAAAAGGTAACATTGAGGCTAGTGGAAAAACTGGAACTGCTCAAGTTTATTCTTTTCATCAAAACTCTATTTATCAAAGTTGTTATCTTCTTGAAAAAAATAAACGTCATCATGGTCTTTTTGTTGCTTATGCTCCTAGTGACAAGCCTAGAATTGTTGTGGCTATGGTTTTAGAACATGGTTGTTCTGGTGCTAGTACAGCTCCTTATGTTTTTAATATGATTGAATCTTATTTAAAAAAATATGCATCTTTTTAAACGTTTTGATTATACCTATCTCATTACTATGCTTCTTTTAAGCTTCTTAGGATTATTACATCTTTACTCAGCTTCTTTCTTAAAAGAAGATTTTAAACTTATTTTTATGCAACTCACTTGGATTAGTTTAGGTTTAGGATTAAGTCTAACTCTTTCTTTTATTCCTTTACAAATTATTTACCGATTAAGCTATATCTCTTATATTCTTTTGCTTTTATTAGTCATTTTAGTTCTTTTTTTAGGTAAAATCGGTATGGGAGCTCAAAGGTGGTTATCTTTAGGACCACTAAGAATTCAACCCTCAGAATTCATGAAAATAGGTATGATTTTGTTTTTAAGTCGCTTTTTTACCGATCAAGATCCAGAAAAAGATTTAGATTTAAAAAATTTTTTTATTTCTCTTTTTTTCGTCTCTTTTCCTGCCCTTATTATTATTTTGCAACCAGACTTAGGTACAGCTGGACTTCTTTTTTTTATTTTCCTTTTTTTCATTATCTATAAAAGATTTTCAAAAAAATTTTTTATTATCTTTGGATTTATCTCTCTTTTGAGTCTTTTTCTTCTTTATGCTTTTGGATTAAAAGATTATCAAAGAAAAAGAATTCTCAACTTTCTTTCTCCTACTCAAGATATTCAAGGAAGTGGTTATAATGCTTTACAATCTAAAATTGCTATTGGATCAGGACAATTTTTAGGTAAGGGTTTTAAAAGATCTTCTCAAGCTTCTCTAGAATTTCTACCAGAAAATCATACAGATTTTATTTTCGCTCTATTTAACGAGGAAAGAGGTTTTTTGGGAAGTTTTTTTCTTCTAAGCCTTTATTTCTTTTTTATTCTTAAAGCTCTTTATCTTTCTCAACAAGCTGCCACTTTTTTCAATTCTCTTCTTTGTGTTGGAATCGCTAGTTTATTTTTTTGGCATGTAGTTATTAATACTAGTATGTGTATGGGACTTTTTCCTGTTGTAGGAATTCCTCTACCTTTTTTCTCTTATGGTGGATCTAGCTATTTGACTTTTTCTTTATGCACAGGTATTTTAACAGCGATATCTAAAGACAGGAGATTATTTTGATGATAAAATTTGTTCTTATTTTTCTCATTTCTTGTGAAGCTAAATCTAGTGAAAAAAAATGTTCTTGCTGTAAAAATAAAGAAAAGGTTTCTCAAGAAAATCTTTCTGAGCCTACATCAAATAAGAAATAATTAAAATTACTTCTTGAGACAATTTTATTTTTTTCATAAAAAAAATAAGTGTTTGAGTATTTTTTTAAAAATAATCCAAGCGTTGTTCTGTGTCTTTCTCCTCCAGCTACGGGCAAAACCTATGCTTTAAAAAACTTAGCCCTAACTTATAATCTTATTTATATTGCTCCTTTAAAAGCCCTGTCTTTAGAGTTTCAAAAAAAATTTGAAGCTTACTCTCTTTTAGATCTTTCTTTACAAGAAAGAAAATCAGTTCTTAAAAATCTTCCTAAAAAATTTCATCTCACGCTCACAGCAGAATTACTAGAAGAAGATCTTATTGAATACTTTCAATACAAAAAATGTCTTTTTGTTCTTGATGAATTTCATCTTTTTTTTTACTGGAATTCTTTTAGACCTTACCTATACTATTTGTTGGAATCTTTACTCGCTTATAATGTTTCTTTATTGTGTCTCACAGCTACTTTTCCTTTTTTTGAAAAATTTTTTTCACTTTTTTCTCATTACCCTCATGTTTATCTTCTAAATTTTAAGAATCAAGACTTAGGATTTAAACCTTTCTATCATGTCTTTTTCTCCTCTCGAGATCTTCTCATTTTAAGATTAAAGATTCATTTATTTTTCTTTCAAGAACGAAGCACTCTTATTTTTTGTCAAAAGAGAGAAGAAGTTGATGAATGTTATCATTATTTAAAAAAATATTTTTCTTATGTTTTTTCTTGCAAAGGTGGTGAAACTGTTTCTTTTCAAAAAAAAATTAATAATTTTTTAGATAAAAAAGTTATTATTATCTCTACCATTGCTCTTAGTCACGGAGTTAATCTTCCGAGTATCTCTCATGTTTTTATACTATATCCTGTAAAAAATAAAGACTTTTGGATTCAAATGGTAAGAAGAGCAGGGCGTGATGGAAAATCCTACTCTATCTTTTCTATGGATAAATTTTACCCTTCTTCTTTTTTCAAAGACTTTTTATCTTTATTTAAAAAGAAGAAAGTTCTAAGTCGAGATCTTTAGCAACCTGCTCATAAACAAGCTTGCCTTGAAAAATATTAAATCCTTTTTTAAGTAAAGGATCTTTTTTTATAGAATCCACTCCTTCTTTTAAAATTCTTTTTAAAATAGGAAAAGTCACATTAGTTAAAGCGTAGGTTGAAGTTTTTGGAACAGCTCCAGGCATATTCGTAACTCCGTAATGATAAATTCCTTCCACTTCATGAATAGGTTCATTGTGAGTAGTAATTTTAGAAGTTTCAAAACATCCACCTTGATCAATAGAAATATCTACTAAAACACTTTTTTTCTCCATTTCTTGAATCATTTTTTTAGTAACTAACTTAGGTGCAAGCGCACCTTTAATTAAAACAGCACCCACGACAAGATCAGCCTGTTGCACAGATTCAAAGATATTTTTTTCATTAGAATAAAGAGTTTGAACTTGTCCTTGGTATAAATCCTCTACGTAGGCTAACTTTTCCATACTAATATCAATCAAAGTAACTTTTGCGCCCAAACCATAAGCCATTTTTAGAGCATTCATACCAGCTGCTCCAGCCCCTAAAATAACCACTGAACCCTTTTTAACCCCAGGCACAGCTCCCAATAAAAGTCCCTTTCCTTTAAAATCTTTTTGCAAAAATCTCATTCCCACTTGAACTGCCATTCTACCAGCTACCTCTGACATAGGGATTAGTAGAGGCAATAAACCTTTCTTATCTTCAATAGTCTCATAAGCAAAACAAGTTGCTTGTTGTTGCATTAAACTTTGTGTGAGTTTTTTATCTGCAGCTAAATGAAAAAAAGCATATATAAATTGATAAGGTTTTATATAAGACCATTCTTGCTCAATAGGTTCTTTAACTTTAACAATAAGATCTGTTTTTTGGTAAACTTCTTTTAAACTTGTTAAAATTTTCCCACCAGCTTTCTCATAATCAGCATCACTAAAACCAACTTCTATACCGGCTTGAGTTTGAACAAAAACTTCATGCTTTAAATCAACAAGTTCTTTGACTTGATCAGGTCTTAATCCAACACGATATTCAGCTACTTTAATTTCTTTAGGCACTCCAATTTTCATTTTATCTCCTTTATTAGACCATCATAGGCGGGTCTAAGATTTATATTTGTTTTTTTTAATTCATCTTCTAGAGCTTCATGCTCTAAATAATGACTCAAATGAACACAATAAGCTTCTTTATATTGATATTTTTTCAAAAAAGATAAAACTTGAAAAAAACAATGATGTCCCTTCCTAGGATGTTTTCTTAATAACTCTATAATAAAAAGTTCAATTTTATTCTTTAATAGAAAATCATGATAAGAATCAGAAATAGCAGCAAAATCAGTTAAATAGATCAAACCTTCAAAGTAAAAACTTAAAGTTTGCATGCTTTTTGTATGAGGAACTTCTTGTAAGTAGAAATTTTCTTCACAAATTTTATTCCAACCTTCTTTTACAATATGAAACTCAATGTTTTCATGATGAAAAAAATAACTAAACATAACTTTAAGAGCTTGATAAGTTTTTTCAAAACAATAAAATTTTAAGATTTTTTCTTTTTTATAAGAAATATATTTAAGATCATCTATGCCTACACAATGATCCATATGATGATGAGTAATGATGATCCCATCTAGATCTTGAATCTGATGGCGAATAAGTTGATTTTTAACATCAGGTCCAGTATCAACAAGTATTTTGCTCTTTTTTGTTTCTAAGTAGAGAGAAGATCTTTGTCTTTTGTTTTTAGGATCAGGAGAAGAACAAACAAAGCAAGAACAAGCAACTTGTGGAATACCTGAACTTGTACCAGTTCCCAAAAAGATAACTTTAGTCACGATTGCCTTTATTTTAAGTAATAATTTAAAAAAGTCTAGTCTTAGACAAATTATTTTTTTTATATTAAAATCATTTTTCAATGAAAAAATTTTTATTATTACTCATTTCTTGCCAAACTCATTTTGAAAAAAAACAAGACTATGTTCAAGAAATCACATTAAAAAATGGACTTAAAGTTTTTTATAAAAAAACTCAACATGCTCCTTTAATAGCTTTTAGTATTAACTTTCATATTGGATCTGCTTATGAACAACCAGGTAAAACAGGTGCAACTCACTTTTTAGAACATCTTTTATTTCAAAAAAACTCTACAAATTCTTACCTAGAAACCATAGAAAGCTTTGGAGCTACTTATAATGCCATGACGGGTAAAGAAAAAACTGTTTATTATTCAGTTTTTTCAAATAAAGACTTTGAAATAGTTCTTAAAGAAGAAGCTAAGAGATTAAAAAACTTTTATTTAGATCAAGATCTTTTTGAGAAAGAGCGAAAAATTATTCTTGAAGAAAAAAAACAAACAGAATCACCTCCTTTTTCTAAGTTTGCTCTTTTTCTACAAAGTTATCTTTTTGAAAACACCTCAATGGCTCACCCTGTTATCGGAACTGAGCAAGATTTAAACTCCATAACAATGGATGAAATAAGTAATTATTTTCATAGATACTATGATCCTAAAAATGCTTTTATTGTCCTGACTGGAGATTTACCAGATAATTTTAAAGATAGTTTAGAAAAAGAATTTGGAACATGGCAATCAAAAGTTTCTTCTTTTAAGAAACCGAACTACTCTTTTAATAAAATTAGCAATAAAAATGTTCCCTACATTGAAAATCAACTACCCAAAAACATTGTCTATCTTTATGAAACTCTAGGTGAAACTCATCAGGATTTTCTTCATGAAAAAATATTTCAGATTATTTTATCAAAAAAAATCACTTCTTTTTTTATTACCTCAAAAAATTATACTCATTTATTTCTTAATATGCATTTTAATTTATTTTCTTTTCTTCAAAAAAGTTATTTTATTTTTATGATCTCCCCTCTTCAAGCAATTGACCCAGAAACCGTCTATAAAACAATTAACACTGAACATATTAAGTTATGTGAATCTTTTCAAGAAGAAGATTTTTTACATTTAAGTTCTTTTTTTGATATTTCTTTTGCTTATAATCTAGAAAGAAATCTTTCTCTGAATTTAAAAATTTCAGAAACTGTTTTTTCTGGAAAAAAAATGAATCCACAAGATTATTACGATAAAATAAACCAAATATCTTTATCCTCCTTGAAAAATAGATGTTTTAAGTTTTTTAAAAATTACTCAGCAAGAATTAATATAGAGCATAAATTATGATGATTTTATTTTTTGTCCAATCTTTTAATTTTATTCCTCAACATAAAATTTTTTATAATAAAAAAGACAATGATAATATTAATTTTAATTATATTGTCTTTCATAAAAATAAGAGAATTAATTATTACCATCAAGAAAATGTTTTCACAGAACTTTTATTCAAGTCTTCTTCTGACAAGTATACAGAACAAGATCTTGAAAAATGGATCAATACCAAAGGTATTAATATTAATTTTTCCGTTAATAATTATTTTACATCTATTTCTTTTTTTACAACAAAAAAATACTTAGAAGAAAATCTTAAATACATCGAAGAAACCATTTTTAGGAAAAAATTTAAAGAAAAAGATTTTTATCTTTATCTGGAAAAAACAAAGAAAAACTTAGAAAATGATCTTATTACAAAAGCTTCCTATTATCATTATCTTACACCCATCTTAAAAGATTTCTCTCTTAATCTAATTAATGAAAAACCTAAAAATAAAGGTTTTTTAGATCTTTTTTCTAAAACTAATCCTGATGAAGTTTTAAACTATTTCAAAGAAATTTTTCAACAAGATGGTCTAGTTTTTATAGAATCTAGTGATAAAAGCCTTAATATAATTAATGATTTTATTAAAAGAAATTCTTTTATTAAAAATACAGACAAAGCTTTTATTACTCAGTCTCAGATTATAAAGAAGAAAAATTATTATTTTCTTTTTGAAAATGAAGCCAACAATGGAACTTCTATACAGCTATGGAATATTTTTAATAAATCTCCCAAAAAAAATATAGCTCATTACTCCTTTCTTTCTTCTTACTTCTTTGAAAATTTAGGTTCTAAATTCACTCAATATTTAAGAATGAAAGAAGGCTTGGTGTACTCTACTCAAGGACACATTGATTCCATCTCTTATAAAAATAAAAATTTAATCTCTTTTTCTGGGACTAGTTCACAACCAGTAAATTTTCTTAAAAAAATAAAAGAATTTTTCAAGGAAGAACCTTCTATTGATCAAAAACATCTTGCTTCTGTTTACAAAACTTATCCAACAAAGTTAATTCTTAGCCAAGAATCATTTCAGGAAAGGGTGTTAAAGTTTTTACAAGAAAAAATTTTTAATTTTTCTTATGAAACTCTTTTTAAAGAAAATCCTAATTTTAATGAAGAGTATAAAGAAATCAAAAAAAGCTTCACTCAACATTTTTCTTTTTTTGCCACAGGACCAAAAGAACAATTAGATCAATTAAAAAAGGCTTATCCTGAAGCTATTTATATTAAAGATCCAAGAAAATTTCTTGAAGAAGAGCTTTATAAAATTTTTTAAAGCCTGTTTCGTCTTTTAAAGAAATGTAATAAACATCATCTTCTTCTGACCAAGAAGGTTTGTTTTTATCTAAAAGATCAATTTTATTAAAAATAATAAAAATTTTAGCCTTAGGATTTTTTCTCAAGAACAATTCTTTATACTGATGCAGATTCAAGAGAGTCTCTTTTCTAGTGACATCTCCGATAAAGATCCCTATTTGGCTCCCAGATAAATAGTTCAAAGGCAAATGAAAAGCATGGCTCAAACCTTGAATGTCCCAAAAAACAATCTGGCACTCTTCTTTTTTATATTGAATATTTTTTTGAGCAATTTTAACCCCCACATTGAGATTACTTTTACTGAGGGGGGTAGTATCTTCTAATAGAAATTTCAGCAGGGTACTTTTCCCCACTTTTTCATCTCCCAGAAGGCAGATTTTTTTTGAAAAAATTTTCATAAAAGGTCTTTTCGGCTATTCTTCTCTTTCATCAAGTGATGTATACTAAAAAAGTCATGTTTAACAAGAAAAAAGATTTTATCATCAGTCTAGGTACCAGTCTCCACTCTTGTGGTGCCTCAGCTGATGATATTGAAAGCTATCTCCAATCCACTATCACAAGATTAAATCTTCAAGGATCAGTCCTCTCAACCCCTAATTTTCTAATTTTTTCTTTAAAAAACGATGAAGGAGAAGATAGAATCTTCATAGAAAAACTTCCCTTTTCTATGATTCATTTAAAAAAACTTGTTCTTATTGAAATTCTCATGAATGATTTTCTCATGGAAAAAATCACTTTAGAAGAAGTCACTGCTCGTTTAAGATTAGTTCAAAAACTTTCCCCTATTAGCTCTTATCCTGCACTATTTTTAAGCTTCGCTCTTCATTCTTTTAGTTCTTGTATATTTTTAGGAGGAAATCTTAGAGATTGTTTTATTAGTTTAACTTTAGGTTTTTTAACAGGCTTATTTTCCTTATTAGAATTTTTTCCTTTAACAGTGATTTTTTTTCAAGCGATTGCTAGTTTTAGTATTTCCACCCTTTTAATCCTTCTACAAAAACAATTCCCTGATCTCAACACCGGTGTTATTCTTCTAGCCAGTCTTATTGGTCTTTTTCCAGGACTTGGAATTACTCTTTCAGTTTCAGAGCTGGCTAAACAACATCTTCTTTCAGGTACCATGAGACTCATGAATGCTTTTACAAGTTTACTTATGCTTGTTTTTGGAACTTTTATTGCTTCCAATTTATTTAGTACAACCTTCACTCAAACTAATTATACTTTACATCCAAAATCTCTTCAGCTTCTTTTTGCTCTCGTAGCAGGTTTTGCTTCCAATAGAATGTTTAGAGGTAGAGTCCAGGATATTCCTTGGATGATTTTATCTTGTTCTTTAAGTTTTATTTTTACCAAAATGATTCCTCTTAATTCTTTTTTAACTATTTTTATTACAGGACTTTTTATTAGTTTTTATTCTCAAATTTTTTCCACTCTTTCTAAAAAACCTCCTCTTCTTTTTATTTTACCCTCCATTATTCTCCTCCTTCCAGGAGCCTTAAGTTTTAGAATCACCAATGATCTTTTTATGGGTAATTTTCAAGGGGCTTTAGCACAGCTTAGTTTATTATTTTTAACTCTAACGTCTTTAGTTTTTGGTCTTTTAATTGGTCAAATCTTTTCCTTTTTTCAACGTTATATTCCTAAAAAATTTTCTTGATTTTTAATCATTTCTTTCTTAAGAAGCTACTATGTTTTTATTCTTCATTCTAGCTTCTTTTTTTCTCTCTTTTATTCCTCTTAGTCTAGAACAACTCTCTTGGTTGCAAACCTTTTCTCAACTAGCAAAAGAGTTGATTCTCTTCTTTTGTCCTTTTCTTATTTTTTTCAACCTCACAACATCCTTAGCTCAATTTCAAAAAAAGGCTTTTTTATTTATTCTCCTCATTTTTTCTTTTACCATAATTACTAATGGAATCAGTGTTTTGTTACCCTTTTTTCTTTATAAGAAAAATCTTATCTTTGAATTTTTTACTCCTACTCAAAGTCCTCCTGTTTTTTTATCTCTTAAAAAAATTCTTATTTTATCTCCAAGTTGGACTTTTTTAATAAGCCTTTTTCTAGGAATATTTTTTGCATACAGAAAACAATATCCTTTATTTTTAGATCAAGGAAAAAAAATAATTAATCTTTTTTTTCAAAAAATCATTCCTTTTCTTGTTCCATTTTTGCTTTTACCTTTATTTTCTAATCTTAAAAATTTTTCTTTTCAGTCTTTTTCAAAAGGACTTTTTTTTCTTTTCTTTCTTCTTTTTTTACAACAATCTTTTTTAATTCTTCTCACTTCTTGGCAAAAAAAGATCTTTCCATGGTTTTTATTAAAAGATTTTTATCAGCCTTTTACTTTTGCTTTTACTTCTTCTTCTAGTCTAGCAACTCTTCCTCTAGCCATTGAATCTTGTAAAAAACATAGTCTATTCCCTGAAAAAATCCAAGCTATTCTCACAAGTTTTATTAATATTCAACAAGTAGCTGATTGTTTACTAAATAGTTTTTTTGTTCTCTTTGTTCATGAAAGTTTTTTTCATTCTTTGCCTGATTTTTCCACTTGGCTCATTTTCACTCTTCATTTTACCCTCATGAGATTTGCTACTACAGGAGTTTCAGGAGGAGCTATTTTTTTAATGATGCCACTTTATGAACAATACTTTAATTTTAATCAAGAAATGCTTAATCTCATCCTAACTTTTAATATTCTTTTTGATCCAGTAGTAACTTCTTTTAATATTTTAGGAAATATGAACTTAACTCTTTATTTTGAATTTTTATTAAAAAAATTATTCAGCAGAAATAACTTTCTGTTCTACTGTTTGACTAGCCTCTCTGTATTGTCCCTCTAATATTTTTTCAAGAAGATTAGCAAATTCACTTGATGTTTTAGGAACTTCTCCTGAATAAGCCACTAAATGTGCTTCAATAATCTTAACTGTTCCATCAATATCATCTCCAACTACTACAATAGGAATAACAATATAGTTAACCCCATTAAAAACAATAAGACTTTCTCTCCAATTAAAATAGATACCTCGACCATTAAGTTGAACGTAATCTTGAGGATCGGACTCTCTTATTTTATAATTATATTCAATAACAATATCTCCATTATCATAAAAACAAGATAGATAAATTTTTTTGATATTTTCTTGATTAGAATGATCCATACTCGTTGAATAAAAATTCATTCTCTGTTCTGTTGCATTCTCTTGAACAATACCAGAATCAATATTGTATTCTTGCACTAATGAAGTATCTGTTACTTTTTCTAAAGACTCTTGCATTGAGTAATGACAAGAACCATAGAAAACAACAAGCATTATCAAAATAATTGACATGTTTTTCATAAAAAACCTCTTAAAAATATTTTTCGGATTATCGAACAAAATACTCTATAATTCATCGAACAAAATACTCTATAATTCTTGGAAATCTTGTAAATTCTTTAGGAGTTAGGGTGATTTCTTCCTCTTTTTCTCTATCTCTTACCCCTATCGGATTAGGAGGAATTGAAATATAGGCTTCAATAACATATCTAGCTCTTCCCTTAGAACCATCAGAGATAACCTGAAACTTTGTAGGAAGAGGGATAAAGTTAAATCCTAGATCAAAAAGATCTTTTTTTCTTTGATTTAAGATTGTTTCATCGATACCCATTTTTTCCTTTAAAAAAGTCTCAAGTTCTGCCCATTGCAAAAAAGGATCTTGATTTTTTCTTAGTTCTAAATATTGTTGGACTTGTCTTTGATCTAAAAAATTAAAAAAAGTTTTCAATTGATATTCATTCATTTTATTAAAATCCATGGTACAAGAAGGATCCACTGTAATATCATCTTTAATTTGCTCTATAAATTCTACAGGAACACTAGGAAGAGATAAAATTTCTGTTAAAGAATTTAAATGTGCTCTTTTAGGACTTATGTTTTTAAATCTTTCTATGATCGCACTTTGAGTAGGATTATACATAGAGGGAGAAGTATAATAAATAAGATCTTCTATAAAATCTTCAAATTTTAAATTTTTAAGAACCTCTCTTTCCTCACCCTCTTTTCCTTTTAAAAGCTCTTCTCTTTTACTTTCAAGATAAGTAAGAAAAAAATTTTTTGCTATGCTTAACACAGTATAGCTTTCATCTCGGTTGACTAAATCTTGATAAAGAGCTCTTCTAAAGAATGAAAGACAAATAGGATTTATTCCTTTAATAGTTGTTTTAACAGTTCCAGTAAGAATAATTGTTTTATTAAAATTGTCCATAGCATCTTTAATAATAGCTCCAAGAATTTCTAAGCTTGTTAATGGAAATTCTATAGGAAACTCCCAAAGATGAGGAATATAGTTAATATAGTTTTTTTGTGTAAAGTCATTTTCAGATATTTTTTTTAAAACTTCTTGAAAAATTTTTAATCTCAATAAAGATACTTTAAGACCTGCATTAGCATTTTCTTTGGCTTGAATTCTATCAAATTCTAAATAAATTCTATTTGCTACTAATTGACTACTCATGATCATTCCAGAAAGTAGAAGACTAAGCAGTGTAATAGTTCCAAGAACCTGAAAAAGAGCAATTCCTTTTTTCATATGCTACTTTCCTCTTCAACATTCATTCTCTCTTGAAGAGGTCTAAAAATTCTTTCATAGGATTTACCTTCATGCACAAAACTTATTTTGACCGCCCTTAAAATATAAGCACTAGGTGGTTTAAGCATATCTATATTATTGACAAAATTTTTCTCCGCAACATACCAATATTCAAATTGACATTGTTCTAAATTATCTAAAAGAATTTCTTCTGGAATTAAATCAAAATTTAATCCTTCTTGAGTAAAAATATTCATAGAAAGACTTTTTCTTGTTAGTTTTTTCTCTACACAACGGTACTCAACCCAATGAAAAAAAGATTGTTTTTCTGTTAAAGATCTTGGCCTGAAAGACAAAGTTAAAAAAATAAAACTTTTATTTTCTTCACCAAAATAATTAGGAACAATATATTGATTAAGAGTGTAGTAAATATAATTTTTCATTTCATTAAATAGCTTTCTTGATTCTTTAAGAAGATCAGCTTTAATCATTCTTTCAGTGCGACTAATATTTTCTCTTCCTCCTTTAACACCATATGAATTTCCCTTATCAAGCCATTTTTCAGTAAAAAGAGGTGAATAAAAATGAGTAAAATCCCAGTCAAAAATAGCAAAAGCATCTAAAGGAAGAGATTGTTGTTTGTAAATTTTAGTCAGAAGTTGCAACCTAGTACTTCCACCATTAAGAATAGAAATCATTCCCAAGGTTAAAAGAGAAAGAAGAGAAATAGAGATAACAACTTCAATTAAACTAAAGCCTAAGGTCAAATTTTGTTGAAGCATCAATGGGAACTGTAATCCAGGTTTGTAATGATACTTTTTCTTGAGTCTTGTTATCCACCACACTAACTCTCAATTGTACCATATTTTTTTCCATTAATTCTTTAGTATTTTTTAAAATTCTAGAGCTAGCATTATCCATTTGAAGATTCATTCCTTCCATTCCTTCAATATTAAAGGATTGAAGCTGATCAACAGGAGGAAAAAAAAATTTAAAATATTCAATGGTATAAGAATAATCTTGATAAGGTGCTGGAAAAACTCCTGTAGTACTATCTGGACTAGAATCTGTCATAGATAAACTAGAAATTTTTTTAGGATCTAGAAGAGTTCTTTTTAACTGTAAATCACACAAGTACATTAAATCAATTTTATTTCTAGCTGTAATAGCTCTTTTTACTTGAAACTGCTGAGTTCCAATAAAAAAAACAGCAAAGGTTGTAAAAATAGTTAAAGCCATCATAATTTCAATAAGAGAAAGACCTTTATGGTTTTTTAGACCAAAGTTCATAAATGATTTTAAACAGATCATCATCTGCTTCTCCTCTATCTTCTGAATAGATATATTCTGATTTTCCAAGACTAGGTCTTAAATCTAGTGCCATAATTCTTTTTTTTTTATAAGAAAAGATAAGAAGTCCTCGATCTTTTTGTCCTGAAGGTAAACAATAAAGATAAGCTGATCCTTCTGTAACCAAAAGTTGATCATAAGATGAAATGACTCCTAAAAATTTTAAAGAACTAGGAACTTTAGGAATCAAGGATTGAAAATCTGTTAAAGGAGAAGGTTCTTTATAAAGACCAAAACTCACTTCATTCATCATCTCTAATTCTAATTTTTGTTCTGGTGTAAAAGTAAAATTTAATCTTGTAGGGGCATTCTTTAAAAATGCATTTTGACAGGTAAAAACAAAAGCTTTTTCTAAAGATTCTTTAAAAGAACGAATTTCACTATTTTCAATTCTTTTTTGTAAAAACCCCCCACTCAAACTCACAACAGTGCCAATGAGGGCTAAAGTGATGAGAATCTCTACAAGAGAAAAACCCTTTTTAGAGTCCGAGATTTTCACTAGAGATGGCATCTACTCCGTCAGGATCACCATTACTTAAACCAACAGAAATAACTTCAGGCTTTCCATTATTTCTTCTAAAAATAAGTTCTTTTCCAAAAGCATCTTTCAAATCTGCTTGCATTAAAAATCCACCCATAGGATATTCTGAACAAGAAAGATCATTTGGTTTATCCACTAAGATTTTTAGAGCATCATCTCTGTCAGGAAAAGGTTGAGAACAAATCATTTCAAATTCTTTCACTGCTTCTATCACTTTTTGAATTCTGATTTTTGTTGTTTTAATATTTCCAGTTCTAAATCGCCCCATAATATTACGACCTAGTGTTGTCATCACTACTGCAATTAATGCAATAACAATAAGAATTTCAACTAAACTCATTCCTCTTTGGCTTTTTAAAAGATTTTTCATGAAGTGATTTTAAGAAATTTTTTATAAAATCTCAAGCTTTTTTTCACATATTTCCCATGTTTAGAATAGGCATCACTACAGCAAAAACAATAGTTCCTACAACTCCTCCTAAAAAAATCATCAACAAAGGATTAAGTGCTGCTGTAAGACCTGCTATTTTTGTATCTGCTTCATCTTTATAAACCTTAGCTACAATAGTTAAAAGTTTTTCTAACTCTCCAGATTTTTCTCCTAATTGTACCATATGAAGAAAAGTTTGAGGAAAATAAGCTCCATCACTTAAAGAAAGGTATAAAGATTTTCCTTCTCCCACAGAAATTTGAGCTCGATCTAAAACTTCTTTTAAAAAAGAATTCGTCATTAAATTTTTTACAATTTTTAAAGCAGGAAGAAGAGGAACTCCAGAACTTAAAAGAGTAGAAAGAGTTGAAGCTAATCTTTCTACAGATACAGCGATAGTTAAGCTTCCTACAAGTGGCCACTTAAGCATAGCTTGATCATAAAAGCGTTGACCTCCAGGAGAAGTAAAATATCTATGCGTAATAACAATAATCACCACTGAATAAATAATAAGAAGATACCATTGTTTAAGAATAAACTCAGAAATATCCAAACAAACCTGAGTTAAAAAAGGCAATTCTTGTCCTGAAGATTTAAAAATACTAGCTAGTTGAGGGATCACAAAAGTAAACATTCCTAAAACCATAATAAAACCAAAAATAAGAATGATCACAGGATAAGTGAGAGCTCCTTTTAATTTATTTTTTAGTTCTCTTTGATTTTCAGTGAATTCTGCTAATTTGACTAAAACAACATCAAGATTACCTGAACTTTCACCAGCATTAATCATATTAATAAAAATAGAATCAAAAATATCAGAATACATTTCTAAAGCTTTTGAAAGAGAAATCCCTTCACTCACTTGTTGTTTAATATGACCAATAGCTTCTTTTAATCGTTGATTTTCAATTTGTTCATAAACAGTATTAAGAGCTTCAAGAACTTGAAACTTTGCTTCTAGCAAAGTAGCAAATTGTCTTGTGAACATAGAAAGTTCATCTATAGAAACACTTTGTTGTAAAAAACTAAAACCTTTTGAAGAAGAAGTCTTGGACTCTTGAATTTTTAAATCCAAAATCATAAGTCCCTGATTTTTTAAAATATTTTTTGCTTGTTGAAGATTATCAGCACTTAAGGTTGCCTTAACTTCTTGACCACTTTTATTGAGTGCCTTATAAGTGAAAATTGCCACTAATTTTCTTCCTCTTCAGCATTAATAGCTCTTACGATTTCTTCTACGGAAGTTTTACCAGCAAAAAGTTGATCCATAGCTGCTTTTCTTAGAGGTTCAAAACCAGACTTCATAGCTTCTCTTTTTATCACAGAAGCATCAGCTTTTTGAACAATTAAAGCTCGAATTTTATCATCAATAACTAAGAATTCTCCAACACTTAATCGTCCTTTATATCCAGTTTGAGAGCATTGATCACAACCTACAGCTTTATAAATTGTCACGCCTTCAGGTATGCTTGATACTTGTAAAAGTTTTAATTCTATTTCTGTGATTGCATGCTCTACTTTACAGTGGGAGCAAAGTGTTCGAATAAGTCTTTGAGCTAAAATTCCTACTAAAGAAGAAGAAATTAAAAAGGGTTGAACTCCCATATCAATAAGTCTTGTTGGGGCTGAGCAGGCATCATTAGTATGTAAAGTTGATAACACAAGGTGACCAGTTAAAGAAGCATTAATAGCCATTTCTGCTGTTTCTTTATCTCTTGTTTCACCTACCATCACCACATCTGGGTTTTGTCTTAAGATAGCTCTTAGAGCCACAGCAAAACTTAAATCAATTTTGTGATTAACTTGAATTTGAGAAATCCCTGGGATTTCATATTCAACAGGATCTTCAACAGTAATCACCATTTTATCTGGAGTATTAATTCTATCTAAGAGAGCAAACAGTGTTGTTGTTTTTCCGTGTCCTGTTGGACCTGTGACATAAACCACACCATGTTTTTTTTTAGTTACTTCTTCTAAATCTTTTAAAACTTTTCCACTAAAACCAAGAGCTTCAAGACCAAGAACAGTATTGCCTTTTTCTAAAATTCTCATGACAATTCTTTCACCAGCTTGAATAGGAACAGTATTGACCCTAATATCAACATCTTTTCCTGCAAGTTTAATTTTAATACGACCATCTTGAGGAAGTCTTTTTTCAGCAATATCAAGTTTTGCCATAACTTTTAATCTAGAAACAACAGCAGCATGAGTTTTTTTAGGTTGTCTTAAAATTTCTGTCATCACTCCATTAATTCTAAACCGATACATTGTATCTTTTTCATAGGGTTCAATATGAATATCAGAAGCTTTTTCTTTTACAGCTCTAAAAAGAATAGAATTTACAAATCGAATGACAGGAGCTTCATCATCAACATCAAGAAGATCCATGGGACCATCTAAATCAAGACTATCTTCAAAGGCTCCTTCAATATTATCAACAATTTTTTGAGAAGCTTTTTCGTAAGCTCTATTAATCATTTCTTGAACAAAAAGAGGACTCCCTACTTGAATTCTTATATCTTTTTTGAAAAAAGTTTTTAGATCATTAACAATATTATAATTTAAAGGATCGGTGATTAAAACATCAACGATATGATCGTCAGTTTTAATAGGAAGAAGACCTTGATTTTTGCAATAATTAATTGTGAGATTATTTAAAAGGGAAAGATCTAACTCTTCTAATTTTATTTGTTGTACAAAAGGAATATTGAGTTTCAAGCAAACAATTTTTGTAATATCATGAGCTTTTATATAACCTTTATCTAGAAGAATTTCCCCCAAGAGTCTTCCTGTGATCTTTTGATCTTCAAGAGCTTCTTGGAGTTGATTTTTAGTTAAGTTACTATTTTTTAAAAGTAACTCACCAAATTTTTCTTCTTCTAAATTCATAATTTCATCTCTAGTTCAGGAGCTTCTTGTTTGTTTTTGACTTTATTACTAAGTTCTTCCATGTCCTTTTTCATAGGATCTTTTCCAGCTCCAAGAAGTTCATCAAGCATAAGTTTTCTTTTCATAATTAAGCGATGAGTATTATCCATTGCAGTTGTCTCATAAGGATCTAAAATAATAGGAGTCCAAAAGAAAAGTAAATTAGTTTTTGTTGTATCCGTACTTTTATTTTTAAATAGCCAACCTAAAAGTGGAATATCACCCAATATAGGAACTTTACGTACACTATCAGATTTTCTATCTTTTAAAAATCCACCCATGACAATAGTATCTTGATCCTTTACAGAAATTTCTGTTTCAAATTTTCTACTCGCTTTACCTTTAGCTCCACCTTTTTGACCTGCATCATCAACATAATCTTCAATTTTTTGACTAATTTTCATTTTTACAAATTTAGAAGCTTTATTCACCTGTGGTGTAATTTCTATCATATTTTCAGCTTGTTGAAACTCTGTTTTTGATCCTTCTATGGGATTACTTGAAGTAGCAGTCACGGTTTTATCTACATAAGGCAAGGAGTCAATAATATTGATAACAGCTTTTGTATTATCCATGGCTAAAATCTGAGGGGTTGATAAAATATTGGTATTTCCAGATTTTGCTAAAGCTTTAATAAGACCATTAACTAAATTTAAGTTCAGGGTTGTATCAGCAAAATCTTTGACTCCTGGTAAAATATCTTTTCCAGAAAGTGCCTTACTGTCACCTAATCCAAATCCTATTTGAGGACCAGAAGCTCCTGTTAAGCTACCTAAAAACTCCACTGGAGTTTTTCCTGGAGAAAGATTAATGGATTTATTTAAAGAATTTCCATAAAGAGCTAAGAGATCCAAACCAGCTTCTTGAGTTTTTTGAAGAGTCGTCTCCATAATAATTCCTTCAATATAAACTTGAAGTCTAGCCACATCTAATTCATCAATAACAGGTTTAATTCTCTTCCAATCAAGAGGACTTGCTGTAACAATTAAAGCATTATTATCTTTATCTGGAGTAAATTTAATATCTTGTTGAAATAAATTATTAGAAGAACCTCCTTTTCCTGAGCTTCCTTTTACAGCAACAATTCCTTCTAAAACTTTAGATAATTCTTCTGCTTTAGCGTGTTTTAATCTATACACTCTAATTTTTTCAGAAATACTTCCAATAGAATCAATATCAATTTTTTTAATTAAATTTTTTAATTCTCTTGCACCTTGTTCATTAGCTAAGGCAATAATAGAATTTGTCCTTGGTTCAGGAATAATTTTACTAATAAGAGAACCTTGCTTGGTTGTAGTGGAGGTGCTATTTCTTCTTAAACTTAGAGAAGGTCTAGCAGAAGAAGTTGAAGAAGAGCCAGAAGTATCAATAAGCTCTTTCAGCATATCTGCCATTTCTTCTGCTGAATAATATTTAACAGGGAGATAATGCAAGCTTTCTTTATGACCTTCTACGTCAATCAAATTCACCAGTTCTTTAATTTTAGAAATAATACTACCAGGACCAGAAACAATTAATTTATTAGTTTCAGGAATATCAATAATTTGTAAGTTAGGTTGATTTCTTGTCCAATCTCTAAATTTTGTCACCAATGTTGTTGACGAAACATTTTTCGGATGTAAAACACTCATAAAATAAGTATCTACTGTAGGAGAGTAATCTCCTGTATAGATTTGAGTGTTCTCATTTGCTGCTTTATTATTAGGAACAATATAATAGAAAGCTCCTTTTTTCACTAAGGAATAACCACTGTAATTAAGAGCTGATAAATAAGCCCTCCAAGCATCTCCTACTGTAATAGAGGTTGCTGAAGTAATAGAAATTTTTTTATTTTTATTAACATCTTCAGCAATAACTAAATTAAGTCCAGTTTGTTCCTGCATAAATTTTGTTAAACTTAAGATATCTGTATTTTGAAAATTAAAATTAGTAATAATTTCAGGACCATATCCTGTATCTGGATTTAAATCCAAGTATCTTTTTCCTTGAGGTTTTTCAGGAGAAGCTCCTGTATCACCAAAAATTTTTTTATCTTGTTGAAGATCCTGTCTTGCGGCTAAATTTCTAGTAATCTGTGTTTTAGATTTAAATTGATTATTAGCTAATAATAAATAAACGAACATCCTGTTCTCCTAATCTTCTACAACATATTTTAATTCTTCTACTCTTCCATTTCTTTCTATGGTGAGTCCAATATTTTTAATCGTTTTAATTTTAGAAAAAAATCCAAGAATATCAGTCATAGCTCTAATTTTTTTGCCATCAATTTTAGTGATAAGATCATTATCTTGAATTCCTAGATAACTATAAATACTACCAGGAGTAATATTGCTTATTTTATAAGACTGAGATCCATCAGAATTATCTATTTTCATGGAATAAGCATCATTAAGAATAGCTTGAATATTTTTTAATTTTTCATTTAAAAAACTTTTTTTAATTTTAAAAGTATTACCCTGATTAACAATAAATTTCTTTTCAGATTCTAAAAATGCTGCAGCCTGAGCTTTAGTAAGAACTTTTATAGGAGCAAGATTAGTTCTCTCAACATAAGTAAGATACTCACAAACTCCAGTTTTTAAATTTCTAAAAATAATTTTTTCATCATCAATTTTAAAAATTTTTGCTTGATCTCTTATCTTATCAAACATTCTATAAGTTGTAGGATCACTTGAACCATCAACAAAAAGAGCCACTAAACTTTTTTCTGGATCTTGCAATAAAGATAGTCCTGCAAATTTTAAATTCAGAGAAGAAGGAAGATCTCCACTCTCACAAGGCATATCTTCTATACTTTTTCCTTTTGATAAGGTTAACTCTTTTGTTTTAAACAATTGATTACTTTTAAGTTGATCAATAGCAATTTTATTAAAGAAAAAATTAATTCTTCCTTTATAAACAAGATCATTTTTTGGAAAATACTCCCAAGCTAAGTACATCCCTAGGGTCCAAAAAATAATAATAAGAACAAAATAGAGAAAAAATTGCTGGTGTATGTTTCTAAAAGAGTTTGAATAGACACTATCAGGGAAGCCTTTCCCTTCTCTAAGTAATTTAAAAAAAAGAAAAATTTTATCTAAATAAAGCCATCTAATGAGAAAAAATGGTTCTTCTATTTTGTATTCTTCTTTCTTCTTTTTTTTAAAAAAAATTCTTTTTAAATCTTGAAAAAAAATTTCTATTCTTTCACGAAAAGATAACTTCACATCTTCTTGTTCTAAATATTGTTCTTTTTTTTTAAAAATATCTTTGAAAGAGAAGTTATTAAAAAAAGACTGGATTTCTCTTAACCAGCGCTCAAACTTTTCTTTCATGATAGGTTTATTTTCCTAGAAAACAAGCTAGAAAGGGGTCTTGGTATTTATTGCTTTAGGAAAAACTTACCATGATAATTGATTTCTTCTTCATTAATGACAACAAATTCATGATTTCTAAAATCAATAGATCCTTTTTTAAAATACTGAGCTGTAAAAGAATCCATCACCAATTCATAAGAGCCCAAAGGATAAGTTACATCTAGAGGTTCTTGAGTTAAAACAAATTCATAACTAAAGCCATAGCAATGTTTGCCTGAAATTTTAATTCTTAAATAGAAATTTTCTAAAGTAAAATCATATTTTTTAATAAGATCTAATTGTTCTTTAGCCTTTTCAGTCAGAATGATCATGATCTTGTTTTATAAAAAAAAGATCTCTTAGAAAAGATTCTTTGTTTTTTTACCATTTTTATGAAAAAATCACCTTATGATTTTAACTTTTTTAACAGCAACCACTCCCCCTGAAATCACCTTGCCTAATCCCCTAGCTACTCAAACCCAATGTGAATATAATATTAACCCAGAGAAAAAACCCGAACAGTATCAAATGCCTGATGAATTTTATATTTGCAATCAACTCATTCAGCAACCTTGTGCTGCTGGAAGTTTATCTCTTATAGAAAAATTTGATTCTGATTCAAATTATGCGCAAGTTGGCTGTCAATTTTATGATTATAATAAAATTCAAGATCAATGTAAAAAAATGAACAGTCTCACGCCTGAGGATGTTCTTTATAATAGCTCTAATCAAAATTTTTTAAATCCTTATACAAAGGCTCAGTCTTATAGTAATTATGAAAGTAAACTCTCTATTACTGCTAATTCTTCTATTCAAGATCTTTGTAATGCAGTTGATAAAAACCGTCTTTTTATTCTCAATCCTAATCAATCTTCTAATTTTAATAAGATTCTTTCCAGTTTACCTCAAGAGTTTTACAATGATGATTTAACTGTAAAAAATATTACCTTTGAGGATCTTCAACAGCCTCCTTTAAAAGGATCTTATAATAGAATTGGGTCTGGAGTTTTTATTTTTAAAAAAAATACTCCTTGTGATGTCACCCAATCTACTTGGGCTGCTTATAATAGGATGGATCCTTCTACTTCTTTAAAAACAGGATCAAGTGTTATAAATACAATAGATTTAACTCAACCTACAGATCTTTTAAAAGCATTGGGTGGGTCTCAGTCTCAAAGACATAATCTTAATCCAGTCAACTCTCATTGTTTTAATGAAATCACTAAGAAGGATAATACAAAACAAAAAGTTGCTATCTTTTATCCTTTGAGTCGTTTTGAAAATAGAGTGTCAGCAAGTAAATATGTCTCAATTTGTGCTAAATTTTCTGAAGAAACCTCTAAACTTATCACTAGAACTATCACAAGCCCAAATCCTTCTCCTGTAAAACCTATACTCACACCTAAAACTCCTCCATTTCTAGAGCCTACTTCTGTAGTTAGACCTAAAAAAGAAACTTCTCCTAAACAAAATAAAGAAGCAATACATGATGACGTTTACTACACTCCATCATCTACTTCACCAGACAATCTTTCAAAATTTATTAATTTTATTAAAGGCATGTTTAAATAATAAAGTTGTTTTTTTTTAGAATATTATTTAGAATTTCTTTAATGATGTTCTTTTTTATTTTTTTGAAACAAAATGTCTTATGGGCTCAAAATCAGCCTCAAACTCAACCAATATCTTCTCCTCCAGCTCAATCCAAACCAAATCAACGTTCTAATCCACCAAGTCAACCACCTGGTCGTCCTGCTGAAAAGAATCTCAGTGAAAATTTTGTTTCAGTAACCTATACCAATGCTTGGATTAAAGTTGTTAATCCAAAGACAATGAAAGAACTCTCTTCTGAAATTAAAAAAACTATTCCAGAAGGAGTGATGATTTTAGTCGTTGAACCTCAAGATAAAAAAACTCGTCCTTTTTCTGGATTTTACATGGAAGAAACTTTAAAAAAATATGGTTTTACAACAACAAGAACTTTTTATTCTGAAGTCACTCTTCCACCTCTTCAAAAAGTAAAAGAAGTGAAAGTTATTTAATTATGGGAGAACTACTTGTTTTAAGTCTTTTTCTTTTAAAACAAAATCAACTTCAGCATCATTCTTCTAAGCGAGAAACAGCAGGTGTTTTAAAATTTTTAGCAGACAAAGAACTTTTGGCTCCTAGTTTAGGTATTGGTGTTGGAGCTTGTGTCACGGTAGGTCTTCCAATTTTAGCTGGAGCTATTGGGGTCACACCTGTAGGTTGGGTTGGCGCTGCCATTGCTGGTTTAGGTCTTGGTATCAATGCTGTACTAAGCTCTTCGGGAGTTTATGAAGCTGTAGAAAATTATTTCAAATCGGAACCCTCTGAACCTCAACCTTCTTCCCAAGGATCCAATTCTCCGACTTCCAATATTACTAATGAACCAAGAAAAAACAATGAACTTCCTCTTGATATCGTTCCCTTTAATTTAGAAGGTTTAGTTCAACAAACATCTTTCTCTTTTAAAGGCTGTTCTTTTTATCTTCTTTCTTATCAAGAAGGATCAATGTCTTTTAAAACATTTTGTTCTGAAGGAACCTCTCCTCAAGAGTGTATTAAAAAATTATGATTTATCTTATTCTAATTTTTTTTTCTTCTGCTACAGAGCAGATTTCTTCAAGAGAGATTTCTTCAAGTCCCCAACAAAAAATTGTAGAATTAGTTATCAAAGAAACAGTTAAGGAAGCTTCTAAATGGAGTCTAGAAGAAGGTTTAGAAAGTTTAAAAGCATGGTGGTATGGGAAGAATCAGGAAGAAGCAGGACCTCGTTCAAATTCTGATCAAGTTCCAAAGAAAGATGAGACAGCCATTGCTTTATCCGGAGAAACTTGCTCTACTTCTATCAATTTTTTCAAACCTGAGTGTAGTTCAGAAAGTCTATGCTATATTGATCAAGAATGTGGACCAACAGTTTCTTTAACAGCTATTTGTCCTGCTAAACATTGTTTGTCAGGATCTTTGGAAGATAAATTACTTGCTTGTACTTCTTCTCAAGAAGTAAAATTTAAATCTACTCAAAAATCTCAAATCAAAGAAGTTCAAAGACGTTGATTTATTTTTATTCTTCGTTAGAATAAAAATAAGATGTTGTTTTTCTATTTATTTCCTTTAATAATTACTTCTTCTGTGACAGGTCCCCTTGCTAAAATTGAAAAAGATTCTACTATGCCTTATTGTCGTTATTTTACTATAGAAAAACCATCTTTAAGAACACTTAGTTCAATTTCTAAGCCTGTGACTATAAAAATGTGTCATAAAAAAAATCTCAATTTATAAAATTTTCTTGATTTCTATTTTTTTTTTGAGAAAATAAACAATAGAATGTTTATATTTTTTATTTTCCCTACAATCCTCTCTTCTTCTATCACAGGAGAGGTCGTTAAAATAACTAGGGTGCAAAATAACTGTAAAGAATATCATCTAAGAACTCCTCAGTCTGTAAAAATCACTGTGTGTAAAGAAAAAAAATGATTTTATTTATAAGTCATCTTCTTTATTCTTCCATATCCTCTATCTCAAGAGGAGACTTCGTCAAAAACAATATAGAAAAAGCTGCCTCTCAGGGTTATATTGAGAGTGGTTTAGATTTTATAGCTGGAGTTGGAGTAGAAATTGCAACGACAGCTCTTATAGGAGCAGGGATAGCTGCTTTAGGGGTAAGCGCTCCTGCATGGGTTGTTGGAGCAGCTATAGGTTTAGTTTCTACAGGTGTTTATTATGCTTTTAAAAAAACAGCATTAACAAAAAAAATTAATGATGCCTTAAAACCAGAGCCTATAAATTCAACTTCTTTAGCTTTAAATCCTGGTGATCAAAATAAAAATAAGACTACACCCATAACAACTCAAGATTATATTCCAATAGAAAATTTTTCAAAAACAGAAACTTTTAGCAATGGTTCATGCTCTTTTCATTATATTACTGAGCATAGAGATGGTATTGTTTTTAATACTTTCTGTCCTAAACAAAAAATAGAGTCTTGTTTTAAAAAAGGAACCGCTTAATGTTCTTTCTTGTTTTTATTTATGCTAATTTATTGATAAAAGGATTCCAAAAAGCAACTCTTGAAAAATTAGAAGAATTTCCAAGAGAAATTATATCTGATGTAGTTGAAGCAAAAATGGCTCCTTCAGAAGAAAACCTTACTGCTCAAGCAGTTTCTGTAGAAGGAACTTCTTGTCAAGAAGAAATGAATTACATAAAAAGTCCTTGTGAAAAAGGCTCTAATTTATGTTTCATAAAAAAAACCTGTGGTCCTCAAATTGCTATCACAGTTTTTTGTCCAGCCACAGTATGCTTAAAAACTGAAAATCCTACTAAAATATTTTCTGCTTGTTCTGCTGATACAACTTACACCTTAACTAATACCAAAAAAGAACCCACTCAAAGAAAATCTTCTGGCAAACAAGTTGAACGATATTAATGATCACTTTTAAAAGCTTTTTTAAAAATTAAATCACTTTCTTGATAGGTAAGATAAAGGGTTCCCGCTAAAGCTAATAAAGCTAACATATAACCTATTCCTATAACAAGCCAACCTGGTAAAAAGAAAAGTTTTTCATAAGAATACATGATGCAAGCAAGAGCACCGTACTTTATTCCTTGA
The DNA here is from genome assembly GCA_964652255.1 of uncultured bacterium. GTDB lineage: Bacteria > Bdellovibrionota > Bacteriovoracia > Bacteriovoracales > CAZZBM01 > CAZZBM01. The sequence continues at coordinate 94,040 of CAZZBM010000002.1, read as the reverse complement.
AAAAATTTTAAATTAAAACCAAAAAATTTAAGATCTTGGGTTTGAAAAGAAGTATAATACTCTTTAAAAAAATTTCTAAGAATAAGAGTATAATAATCTCTTAATAAAAAGAGGACTGGAATAAAAAGATAAATTTTATCAACATAAATTAAAGCTAAAAAAGTTAAATTAACTAAAAATTTATCAGATATATAATCTAAAAATCTTCCATAAGGTGAAGATTGTCCATATTTTTTAGCAAAATATCCATCAAAATAATCTGTTATAGCAACTATAATAAAAATAATATTAGCTATAAAAAGAATGGTAGGATGATTGAAAATTTTAAAAAAAATAATAAAGATAAAAACAATAAAAGAAAGGACTAATCTTAAAAGACTTAAATAATCAGGTATGGATAATTTATGCATATTCTTGACTATAAAAAATAAAGCCTTTAATTGTAAAGAAGGATGATTTTTGAAATAGCTAAAATTTATACTCTATCTACAAGCCCTGAATCTTTTTTCAGTGTCTTAACTCAATATGAAAAATATCCTACTTTTTTTGCTCAACAAGAAATCTTAAAAAAAGATGTCAAAAAAGTTGTTGTTAAAAATATTACTCCTCATGAAAAAGAAGTCACTTATACGGTAAATCCTTTTTGGACTCTCACCTATACTTATACTCTTTCTTTAAAAGAAGACCCTAAAAAAAAAGAAATTCATTGGAAATTAACAAATAATTCTTCTAATCAACTATTTGATAAAAATGAAGGTTATTGGAAAATTATTGATAATCAAGCTCACTATGAAGCTAAAGTGAAATTTAAATCAGGAATTCCACAGTTTATCCTTAAAAAAGAAATTGCTTTTGCTGAAAAAGAAAAACTTCCCTTAATGCTTCAAATCTTTTCTTCTGAAGCTCAAAAGATGGATACTCTTTTAACAAAAAAACCTCTTCCCACTCAAAAATCTACCTTGGCTATTAAACCTAAATCTCACCCTAATAAGAAACAATCCTCACCTTAACTTATGAGTACTAATCTTAAAGACTATGATTATTATTTACCTAAGAAGCTTATTGCTCTTCAACCAAGAACTAGAGATGCATCAAGATTATTGACCTCTAAGGGTGCACATACTACTTTTAAAAAACTTTTAGATTATATCCCTAAAAATACTCTTTTTGTTTTTAATAACTCTATGGTGATTCCCAGAAAGTTAACTGTCCAAAAAGAAACAGGAGCTCAAGGAGAAATTTTTTTAATAGAAAAAAAAAATGATCTCTGGAAAGGTTTTTTAAAAATCAGAGGAAAAAAAAATTTTCCTTTTTTTCTTTCAGTACAAAATGAAAAAATAGAAATTATTAAGCAAGAAGAAGAATTTTTTTATTTTAAAATTCCAGAAAAAGTTTTTCAATATCTAGAACTTCCTCTTCCACCTTATATTAAAAGAAAAGTCACCAGTGATGATTACGAATTTTATCAAACAATTTTTGCTAAAATTCCAGGATCTTTAGCAGCTCCTACGGCAGGTCTCCATTTTTCTAAAAGTTTTTTAGCAGAAATTCAAAAAAATTATCCCACTATTTTTGTCACACTTCATGTCGGTCTTGGCACTTTTCTACCCGTTAAAACTTCTTCCTATCTTGATCATCAAATGCACGAAGAATCTTATTATGTTCAACAAGAAGAGGGAGAAATCTTAAAAAATCATAAGGGACCTATTCTCTGTGTTGGCACCACAAGTTTAAGAGTTGTTGAATCTTTTTTCAAAAACTTAAAAACAAATTCTTGGGAAAAAACTAATATTTATTTTCATCCTTATCATCGTCCAAAATTTGTTCGATATCTTTTAACAAATTTTCACTTACCCAAAACAACTCTTCTACTTTTAGTAGCTTCTTTTTTAGGAAGAAAAAAAACTCTTGCTCTTTATGAAGAAGCTATAAAAAATAACTACTCTTTTTACTCCTATGGAGATGCTATGTTATGTGAGTTTGAAGATGACATTTCAATTGATTAAAAAATATAAAAAAGCTAGGGCAGGAATTTTAAAAACAGCTCATGGTCTTATTCATACTCCTATGTTTATGCCTGTAGGTACCAAAGGCTCAGTCAAAGGCTTAACTCAAGAACAATTAGAACATCTTGGTGCTGAAATTATTCTAGGCAACACTTATCATCTTTTTTTAAGACCAGGACATAAAGAAATTGAATCTTTTAAAGGACTCCATGAGTTTATCTCTTGGAATAAACCTATTTTAACTGATTCAGGTGGATTTCAATTATTTTCTTTGAAAAATTTAAGACAAAAAATAACCACCGAGGGAGTGTATTTTTCTTCTCATCTTGATGGAAAAAAATTTTTTTTCACTCCAGAGCTTTCCATGGAAATTCAAAAAAGTCTCAATAGTGATATTGTCATGTGTTTTGATTATTTCCCTTCTTTACCTGCTAGTGACAAAGATCTTGAATACTCCATTCATCTTTCCACTCAGTGGGCAAAACGCTGTCAAGATTACCCCCTTCATCCTCATCAACTTCTCTTTGGAATTGTTCAAGGAGGGCTCAATCTCTCTTTAAGAAAACAACATTTAGCCCAATTAGAAGAACTCAACTTTCCAGGTCTTGCTGTTGGAGGTCTTGCTGTAGGAGAGAGCAATGAAGAAATGTATGATCTTTGCGATCAATTTTTACCTTTGATGCCAGAAGAGAAACCAAGATATCTTATGGGAGTAGGTAAACCTTTAGATCTTTTAGAAAACATTGCTTTGGGTATTGATCTTTTTGACTGCGTTCTTCCCACAAGAAATGCTAGAAATGGACAAGTTTTTACTCAATTTGGTCCTCTTGCTTTAAAAAGAGAAAGATTTAAACAAGATGCTACTCCTATTGATCAGAATTGTTCTTGTTTTGTGTGTCAAAGGTATCATAAAGCTTATTTAAGACACTTATTTATGATGAACGAACCTTTAGCCATGAGTCTTGCAACTTATCATAATTTATATTTTTATTTATCTTTAGTGAAAAATGCAAGAAGATCTATACTGGAAGAAACTTTTGATGTATTTTATAAACAATTTAAAAATAATTATTCACGAGGTGATCAATGATACAATTATTATGGGCACAAGAACAAATTAAAACAAACCCACCCATGTGGGGATATCTCCTTCTTTATGGTGGAATTGCTGTAATTTTTTACTTTTTTACCATTAAGCCACAAAGAAAAAAAATAGAACAAGAAAAAAAACTTCAATCTGAACTTAAAGTTGGAGATCAAGTGTTAACTAAATTTGGATTATTTGGTAAAATTACATCTTTAGATGAACAATCTTGTTCTTTAGAAATTGCTCCTGAAACTCAGGTTAAAATTTTAAAAGGACAAATTTTAGAAAGGAGAATTTAACATGTTTGGATTAGGTGTTGGTGAAATTCTTTTTATTTTAATTTTAGCTTTAATTATTTTAGGTCCTAAAAGGCTTCCAGAACTAGCTCACTCTTTAGGCAAAGGAGTAAGAGAGTTTCAAAAAGCCATGAGAGGAGAGGATGAAAAAAAGGATGATCATTCATGAAATCTTTTTATTTACGCTTATTACTTTTAATTTCTCTAATTTCTGGTTCTATTTATCTTCTTCTCCCTAGTCTTTACTCTCATCTTCCTGGTAAAAAAATTTCACTAGGTTTAGATCTTCAAGGAGGAGTTTATCTTGTTTTAGGTATTGATTTTCCAAAAGTTTTTCAAGAAGAGTTAAAGAAACATCTTTTTCAACTAGAACAAGAATTAAAAAAAGAAAATCCTTTTATTGTCATTGAACCCTCAACTCAAAAAGGAATCATAAAGGGTCTTAAAAAAGAATCTTTTCCAAAACATTATCTTCAAACTTTTAAATTAGAAGAAAAATCTCAAGAACTTATTATTTCTTTGAAAGATATCTATAAAGAAAAATTAGCTGATTCAGCTCTAGAAAGATCTATTGAAATTTTAAGAAATAGAATTGATCAATTTGGAGTTTCTGAGCCTGAAATTACTTCCTTAGGTCAAGATAAAATTGTTGTTCTTCTTCCTGGACTTAAAGATATTGAACGAGCAAAAAATCTTATTGGTCAAACCGCACAACTAAGTTTTAATCTAGTGACAGTTCAATCAGATCTAAAAAAACTAGTGGATGATCTTCAAGTTGAAAGTTCTTCTTTGCCTTACCCAAAATATATTCAACTTATTAATAGTAAACTTGAAGGAAAAATTCCAAAAAATAGTAAAATAGTTTTTGAAAAAAAAAATGATTTCTTAGAACCTCATCTCATTGAACCTGCTTCTTTACTAGGTGAAGATTTAGATCAAGCTGCAATTGGTATTAATCCAGAATCTAATATGCCCTATGTCAGCTTAACCTTTAATACTTCTGGAGCTAGAAAAATGGCAGAAGTGACTACAAAATCTCTCGGTCGTTTAATGGCTATTGTTTTAGATGATAAAGTTTTTTCTGTAGCAGGACTTAGAACTCCTATTACTAATGGTCAAGCCATGATTGAAATGGGTCGCCATGGAGATTATGAAGAGACTTTAAAACAAGCAAAAGATCTTGCTTTAGTTTTAAAAGCAGGATCCTTACCTGTAAAATTAGAATTTCAAGAAGAGCGTCTTGTTGGTCCTAGTTTAGGTTCTGATTCTATTCAATTAGCTAAGAAAGCTGCTCTTTTTTCTTGTCTCTTTGTTTTTATTTTTATGATACTTTATTACAAGATAGCAGGTGTCATTGCTACATTTACTTTAATTCTTAATGCTCTTTTTATTTTAGCTATTTTAGTTTTACTAGAAGCCACTCTTACTTTACCAGGTATTGCAGGATTAGCTCTAACTATTGGTATGGCAGTAGATGCCAATATCATTCTTTATGAAAGAATTAAACAAGAACTAAAAACAGGAACTTCTTTTAAAAAAGCCTTTAATTATGCCTATGAAAAAAGTTTTTGGACGATTTTTGATGCTAATATCACGACTATTATGGCAGGTTTAGCTCTTCTTTCTTTTGGTACAGGTCCTTTAAAAGGTTTTGCTGTTACACTTATTGCTGGAATTGTTATTAATATTTATGCTTGTTACTTTGCTTCTAAAGTTATTTTTGAATTGATTCTTCTGAAAAAAGAAAAGGTACTTTTATGATTAAAAAATTTCATTTTATTAATATCTTTCCCTACTCTGGATCCTTTGCTCTTTTACTTCTTGTTTTAGCCCTTGCTCTTTTTAAAATCAAAGGACTTCATTATGGTTTAGATTTTACAGGTGGAGTAGAACTTCATTTATCCTTTTCTCAAAAACATTCTTTACAAGAATTAAGATCTTTTCTAGCTCAAGATTATGAAGAAGTTTTTGTTCAAGAAATTTCTCATCCTGAAAAATTTCATGTCATGGTTAAACTTCCTACAGAAGATATTACTTCTCTTACTGAAACTGTTCAAAAAAAATTAAGTGAGTATTTTAAAGATACTGTCATTATAGAAAAGAGTGATCTTGTTGGTCCTAAAGCAGGAGAATCTCTTAAAAAGACTGGTTTTAATGCTATGTTTTTTGCTCTTTTTTTTATTATGATCTACATCGCTTTAAGATTTGATCTTGTTCATGGTCCAGCTGTTGTTTTAGCTCTTCTACACGATGTTTTTCTTCTTTTTGGTTTTTTTGCTCTTCTTAACTATGAATTCACTCTTCAAACTCTTGCTGCTGTTCTCACTGTTATTGGTTATTCAGTCAATAACACTGTAATTATTTTTGATCGTATTAGAGAACTCTCTTCTTCCTCTCTCTCTTTAAGAGATATGCTTAGTACTGCCATTCATCAAACTCTTTCAAGAACACTATTAACATCTTTTACCACTCTTCTTGTTACGATCACCATGGCTATCATGACCACAGGATCTTTAAAAGAATTTTTCGTCATTATTTCTCTTGGAGTTATTGGTGGGACTTTTTCTTCTATTTTTCTAGCAGCTCCTTTTATTTACTACACTAAACCTTATTTAGAAAAATTAAGAATGCTTATTTTGGGTGAATAATTTTTTTCATTGGACCACCAGCATAACGTCTAAAGATTTTTTTTCTAGAACTTTCACTTTGTGCTGTTTGTCTAAGAAGATCGGGAACTAAAAAATCATCAGCACATTTAATACAAAGCCACTGAGCATTACCTAAAAGTCTATTCTTATGAAAATATAACTCCACATCAGGACAAATTTGCTGACAATGTTCACAAAAGTTTCTAAAAGCCTGATGACTTTGTTTTTTTGTCAAAGGTTTTTTTCTTTCATTCTCTTGCCTTGCAGTTTTGATTCCTGCTTTGATAAAAACATCTTTTAAACTAGCCATATAACCTTTTTTTCCATTTTTTAATCTCTGGATCTAAGTAATTATATTTAAAAGGCTCAAGTGTAAACTGTGAAAATTCATAGTCTGTAGTATGATTTAAACAATCTGTAGGACAAACAGCAGAACAAATCCCACAATAACAACAAAGAGTGGTATCAATCACAAATTGAGTTAAGGTTTGTTTGATAGGCATTCCATTAGTGGTTTTTAAAATAGGTTCATCTTCTTTTTTAGGAACTGATTGAATATAAATACATTGAACAGGACAAGAAATGGCACAAAGACTACAACTAATACAGTTATCTACATCATTATAAAGTCTCATCCTAGAACGTTCAGGCAAAAGATCTCTTTCTTCAGGATAAGAAATCGTCACCTCTGGTTGAAAATATTTGGACAAAGTAATTTTTAAAGCTTGACTCACACTCAGAATAGTTTCAAAAATATTATTGAGATAATCCCTCATCGATCAATTTCTCCTAAAACAATATCTAAACTTCCTATGGTGGAAACTAAATCAGAGATAAACATCCCTGGACCAATTTCTGGCAAGATAGAAACATGAGTAAAACAAGGAGATTTTACTTTAACACGGTAAAATTGATTTTGATCTTTTTTAGCCACTAAATGAAAACCTATCTCGCCTCTAGCCGATTCTGTTCTCACATAAACTTCATCATCTTTTTCAAATTTAAAAACCTTAGGAACCTTTCCTCTAACAGAACCTTCTTGAATCTTACCTAAAGCCTGCTGAACAATCTTAATGGATTCTAAAATTTCAAAACAACGTACGTAATGTCTATTCCAAGAATCCCCTAAGGTTTTAAATTCATTAGAACCAACAATCACTTTAAAATCAAATTCTTCATAAAGAGAATAGGGTTGTACTTTTCTTAAATCCCAAGCTTTTCCTGTAGCTCTTAGAACTGGTCCTGTAGCCCCATATTGAAAAGCAATCTCCTCATTAATGATACCTATTCCAACAGTTCTTTCTTTAAAAATTTTACCATAAGTTAAAAGGTCATTGTATTCTTTCATTTTTTCCGGAAATTCTTCACAAAAAGATTCTATCTTTTTTAAGGTTTCTAAAGAAAGATCATTCATCAGACCCCCAATCCAAAAATAATTATAAAGTAATCTTGCTCCAGAAGCTTCCTCAAAAATTCTTAAAATTCTTTCTCTATCATCAAAAGCATAAAGAAATGGGGTAAAAGCTCCTAAATCTATGGCATAAGTTCCAATAGCTAAAAGATGAGAAGCAATTCTTTGTAGTTCAGTCATCATCACTCTGATAAGTTGTGCTCTTCTAGGAACTTCTAATTGTAAAATTTTTTCAACTCCTAAGACATAACCTAGTTCCATACATAAAGCTGCTAAATAATCTAAACGATCTACAAAAGGGATCACTCCAGCAAGATCTACACTTTCAGCATGTTTTTCCATACAACGATGCAAGTGTCCTATATGAGGAGTCACTTTAGTGACAATTTCTCCATCTATTTCTAATTCTAATCTTAATACTCCATGAGTTGCAGGATGCTGTGGACCCATATTGACAATCATTGTTTCAGTCATTCACAAAATCTCTCACTAAAATTCATTTTTTCATCAGGATAAAGTTTAATTCCTTCATATTCTTCTACAGGTAAATAATCTTTTCTTAAAGGATAACCTACCCAATTTTCAGCACATAAAATTCTTCTTAAATCAGGATGATCTTCAAAATAAATTCCAAAAAGATCATAAGCTTCTCTTTCATGCCAATTGAGTGATGGCCACAAAGATATTAAAGATTTTATTCTAGGTTCTCTTCTTTCAATCTCTACTTCTATTTTTTTATCTTGAGGATTTTGAAGATTAAAATTGGTTAAAAAATAACACAATCTAAAAGATTTTAACTCATCTACCACAGAAAGACACTGTAGAGAAAATCCTTCTTCACAATATTTTTTAGCTTCTTTATAGAATGATTCAAGCTTGTTCACGATGATACCCTTTAGTGAGGATTCTTTCTTTAGAAATTTTTCTCTGCAAAGTCATTAATCCCTCTAATAAAGCTTCTGGTCTGGGTGGGCATCCTGGAACATAAACATCTACAGGAATAATTTCATCTACTCCTTTCACTACATGATACCCATGCTGCCAATAAGGACCACCTTTATTCGCACAAGAACCCATACTAATGACATATTTTGGAGCTGGCATCTGATCATAAAGAACTTTTATTTTTTCAGCCATTTTAATAGTCACTGTACCAGCGACAATAATAAGATCAGCTCTTCTTGGTGTTGCCATAAAAGCACCACAACCAAATCTCTCTAAATCATATTTAGACCCACCTGTTGCCATCATTTCAATGGCACAACAAGCTAAACCAAAAGTCATTGGCCAGAGAGAATTTTTTCTTCCCCAAGAAAGCATTTCATCAACACTTGTTAAGACTAGACTATCCTGCATAGAGTTTTTATTCTAAATAGGAATCAATGCATAATCAACTTTTTTCTCTTCATTCTCCTTTTCAACCTAAAGGGGATCAACCTTTTGCTATAGAAAAACTTTATACAAATTTTCAGAAAGAAAAAGAGCAAGTCCTTTTGGGAATTACTGGGTCAGGTAAAACTTTTACCATGGCTCATCTTATTCAAAAACTACAAAAAAAAACTTTGATTATTGCTCCTAATAAAACATTAGCCGGACAACTTTATTTTGAATTTAAAGAATTTTTTCCTCATAATGCTGTAGAATATTTTATTTCTTATTATGATTATTATCGACCTGAGTCTTATCTTCCCCAGAAAAATCTTTTCTTTGAAAAAGAAGCAACAATCAATGAACAAATTGATAAAATGAGGCATAGTACAACATCCTCTCTTTTAGAAAGAGAAGATGTCATTGTGATTGCTTCTGTAAGTTGTATCTATGGACTAGGCTCACCTGAGGATTATGAACAAGAAAAAAAAGTTTTATTTACTCATCAACAATATTCAAAAAATCAATTCATTGATGAACTTATTCATCTTCAATATAAAAGAACTTTTGAAGCTGTTCAAAGAGGAGAATTTTTTCTCTTAGGTAATACTATAGATCTTTATCCTTCTTTTGAACAAGATCAATTTTTTAGAATTGAATTTTTAAATGAAAAAATAGAATCCATAACCTTAATGGATCATTTAAGTCAAAGACCTGTTAAACAATTAACTAAATTAACAATTTATCCTATGTCTCATTATTTAATTCAAAAAGAGCAAATGAAAAAAGCTATTATTAATATTGAAAAAGAATTAAAAGAAAGATTACAACAATTACGCTCTGAACAAAAAATCTTAGAAGCAGAAAGATTAGAATCGAGAACTAAGTTAGATTTAACTTTATTAAAAGAAATTGGATTTTGCCGAGGTGTTGAAAATTACTCAAGACATTTAACTGGTTTAAAAGAAGGAGAAGCTCCTTATACTTTAATTGATTATTTTAAAAAAAATTTTTTTCTTATTATTGATGAGTCTCATTTAACTATTCCACAAATTAGAGGAATGTATTCTGGGGATAGATCTCGCAAAGAAACTTTAGTGAACTATGGTTTTAGATTAAAAAGTGCTCTTGATAATAGACCTTTAAATTTTAAAGAATTTGAACAGCGACTTCCTGAGCATACCCTTTATGTTTCAGCGACACCTGGACCATATGAACTGAATAAAGTTAAAGAAGTTGTTGAACAGATTCAAAGACCAACAGGACTTTTAGACCCTATTTTAGAAATTCTTCCTTCTCATAATCAAGTAGAAGTAATGATTAAACGTTCAAAAGAAATCATTGCTAAAGGTGAAAGAATTCTCATTACCACCACAAGAAAAAAATTAGCTGAACAATTGGCTTCTTTCTATGAAAAAGAAGGATTGAAGAGCACTTATCTTCATTCTGATATTGGAGCCTTGGATAGATTAGAAATTTTAAAAAAATTAAGAACAGGAGAAGTTGATATTCTTATTGGAATTAATCTTTTAAGAGAAGGTTTAGATTTGCCTGAAGTATCTCTAGTGGCTATTTTTGATGCTGACAAGGAGGGTTTTTTAAGATCTAAAACTTCTCTTATTCAAATTATTGGAAGAGCAGCAAGACATATTCATGGAAGAGTTCTTCTTTTTGCAGATCATCTCACTGAAAGCTTACAAGAAGTCATACAAATTACTCAAGAGAGAAGAAAAAAACAAGAAGAATTTAATAAAAAAAATAATATTATCATTGAAGGAATTGTAAAAAAGAAACCTCAAGTTTTTGAAGAAGAAAATTTTTCTTTAGATGAATTAAGATTACAACTCAAACAAGCTATTCAAGAATTAAATTTTAAACAAGCAAGTCAATTAAGAGATAAAATCAGGAAGCTTGTTTAAGTTCTTCTTTCACTAAGAAAGAGAGAAAAATATTAGAAAAAAAGTTTGGAACAGCTAAGAGTCCAAAAAAAATATCAGAAAAATTTAAAATAAGTTTCATATCAAGAAAACTTCCTAAAAAAACAAAAAAGAGATAAACAAAACGAAAAGGCTTAATATATCTTTCTCCAAAAAGATAAACAATTCCTTGCTCTCCGTAATAAGCCCAAGAAGTTATAGTGGTAAAAGCAAATAGAAGAATAATAACTACTAAAAGATATCTTCCAAGTTCTCCATAAACATCAACGAAAGCATAGGTAGTCATATCAGCTCCTTGTAAAGGCTCAGTCCATGCTCCAGTTAAAAGAAGAATAAAAGCTGTTAAGGAACAAATAATGATAGTATCAATAAAAGGTTCTAATAAAGCAGATAACCCTTGTTGATAAGCCTTAGCTTTTGTTGCTGCATGAGCAATAGCTGCTGTTCCCATCCCAGCTTCATTAGAAAAGACTGCTCTTCTAATACCAGTAATTAAAATTTCTTTAACAGAAGCTCCAGTAAAACCACCAATAGCACTTGTTCCATTAAAAGCATCATTGAAAATCATTTTAAACATAGTTGGGATTTGATCATAATGATAAATCATAATACCAAAACATAGGACAAAATAAAAAACAACTAGCATAGGAGTTGTCAGTTCTGAAAATTTTCCAATTGATTTTATTCCTCCTAATAAAACGGATCCAGCAGCTATAGCAAAAATAATTCCAGAAATCCACTGAGGAAAATTAAAAGCAGAGTTTAAAGCAACAGCCATTTGATTAGACTGAAACATATTTCCAGAACCAAAAGAACTAAAAATAATAAAAAAAGCATAAAAAGCAGCTAAAAATTTTCCTACTTTAGCAAAAGGAGTTTTTTCAAAACCATTTTTTAAGCTATACATAGGACCACCATGAACTTCTGTTCCATTTTGATCTCTTAATTTTACAGCTAAAGTGACACAAGTAAGCTTTGTTGCCATTCCAATAAAACCAGCTAACCACATCCAAAAGATGGCTCCTGGACCACCAACAGAGATAGCTATAGCAACTCCGGAAATATTACCAAGACCTAAAGTAGAAGATAGAGCAGAGCAAAATGCTTGAAACTGATTAATTTCACCCTTACCAGTACTATTATCTTCAGAAGAAAAAAAAACTCTAAAAGAGTTAAAAAAATGTTTAATTTGAGGAAAACCTAAATAAAAAGTTAAAAAAATTCCAGAAAAAATAAGAAGTCCTACTAAAGGTAAACCCCAAACTAAATTAGCAATAATTTCCATCATATTTTCAATTTTCAATAACATAATTTGTATCTCACTTATTTTTTTAAATTAATGACTTTTTGAGTATAAATTAATTATAGTAAAAGAGTCAAAGGAGTTTTTATGAAATTTCATGGTATTGTTATGATGTCTAAAAATGGTGCCATTGGTTATGATAATAATTTTTTAACAAACCAACAAGATTTAATTGAACATTATCAAAAGATTATTCATAATAAAAATCTTGTTATCGGAAGAAAAAGTTATGAAAAAAATTCTTTTTTTCAACAAGAAAAAAACATTTTTTTACTCTCTAAAGTTTTAAAAAATGAAAAAACTTTTTCAAATCTTATTGATTTACTGAAAAACTTTAAAAATAAAAACATTGAAGAAGTCTATATTGTGGGGGGAGAAAGCATTTTTGATCTTTTCTACCCTTTGCTCTCAGAATTACATCTTTTTGTTCTTAATGAAGATTATCAAGGTGATGTTTTTTTCAAAAATTATCAGTCAGAAGAATGGTTAGTGAAAAAAAAATCTCTTCACCCTCATTATAACTATCTAAATTGCTCAAGAATTTAACTCTTCTTTAAAATTCAACCGATGTATCTTGTATGGTTAAATTATTTTCTCTTCTTTTTACAAGTTGTTTTAAAAATTTTACAACAGTTTCATCTGTAAAAAGTAGTGAAGAGTTATCTCCTTCTGAATACATCCTTCATGAATCTATTCTAACTTCTTTAAGAGATGATTTTTTAAAAAAATTCACTATAGAAAATCAATATATCGAAGGATTAAAAGGTCATTATCAATATATTACTAATAATAATTTTATAAGAGATGAAATCTCTTTTTTTATTCAATCAATTCTCATGTACTTAAATACTTCTCAAAAAGAGAATTTTATTGACCACTATGGTTTTCCCTCTTTTTTAAAAGAAAAACCTCTTCTTCTCTATCATGATTTTTCTCCTTTTTTTGAAAAAGAAGAAATCTCATTATCAAAAGACACTCTTTTTATCTTTTCTAAGCATTATTCAAAAAAAACAATTTCAGAAACAGATCTTCCTTCTCTAGATCAGCAATTTAGTAATCGTCAAATTGTCTCTTTATTTTTTACCTATGAAAAACCATCTTCTCTAGAAAATTTCTATATAACTTTAGTAGATCAATCACAAGATTCTACAATATTTACATCTGCTTACCCTGTAGTTCTTTGGAATAGAAGAGATATGGCTCTAGCGTATTTTTCTCTTAAAAAAGACACTAAGTTCAACTCTCTTTTTCTTTATTCTGGATCAGGAAAAGATCTTCTTTTTTGTCTTTCTGAAAAAGAACCTCTTTCTTGTTTTAAAAGTAAAAACATAAATAACTATACTTTTATTCCTCTTCGTTCATTAAATCAGTAAAGATAATTGTTTTAACTTTATATTTTTCTTTAAAAGAATTAATTTGATCTATTGGAATTAAATTTTCTGATACATCTAAGTAATTTATTCTTGTTCCATTATTAAATATACTATCTAGAAAATTTAATTCTTTAATATTATTATCATGTAAATCAAGATATTCAAGATTATCAAGATAAGAATTTTTTATTTTTTCTAAAGAACATCCTTGTATAATTAATTTTTTCAGAGAAGGAAGATTAAAAAATATTTTCTCAATTAAACAATCATGAATTTCAAGTGACTCTAGATATTTAAATTTATTTATATTAAGTATATTTCTGAGTTTAAAGTTTCCATTAATTTCTATTTTTTTTATCTTAGAATAAAAAGATTGTAAAAAATATAAGTTTATTTTTTCTTCATAAGTAAAGACAAAAACCTTATCAAATTCTTCATCAAAATAACAAAAACTTGGATCAAAGTCAGGAACAATATAGATATTATATTGTCTAATTTTTCTTTTATAAAAACAAAAATTTTTAGATTCCTTTTTAAATCCACCATCTTGAGTTAAATCATCTAGAAATGACTTAACGGAAATCGGAATTACACCGTAGTATTCCATCAAGAGAATAGTGAGCTTTAAAAAGTTAGTCATAAAATGATTTTAATTTTAAATAAAACTTTTAGGCAAGAAGGAACAGTTTACTTTATAAGACTGATCTAAAAACATCATGGGTTTAATTCTTATTCTTAAAAAATAATTATCTAGATCAAAAACAATACTAGAATGACCTTCTCTTTTGATAGATTTAATTTTTATTTTTAAATCTTTTTTATTTAAAAATAACAAAGAATGGAAAAGATAATCTTTTTCATAAAATGTATATAAGGAGTAGCTATTACTATGAGAAAATCCCATTAATTTATACAATCCTTCTTCTAAATTATTTAATTTTAAAAAATAATCATAGAATTCATTTCTAATATTTAGATAAATCTTTAGGTAATCCTTTTGAGTTAAATCCCCTGGTTTAGAGCTCTTTAACAAAAAAAATTTCTCTTGAACATAACCATCAAAATCAAGATCTTTTTCCTGAAAATAAGTAGAAAAAAAAGATTTTATACCTGCATTTTTACTGACAATCCAGTGATTTTTTTCTAAAAGTTTCAAACTTAATAAATATTCTTTTTTTTCACTAAAAAATTTCAAATCTTCTTCTTTCTTTTTTTTTAAAAAAAATTCATGATTTTTAATTTTAAAAGGAAATTTTTTTTTTAAAAAATCATATGTTTTAAAAGAAAGTTTTTCTAATAAATCTAATTTATTCAACTTAGATAGATCATAAGCGTATTTTTCTAATAAAATTTCATCTTCTTCTAATAAAATTAGAAGGTCTACAAATTTTTTAAAAACAAGATATTCGAAAACAAGTCCAGCTTTTTCTGTTTTAATCATTAGTATAAAATTTTATCTTCTTTCATATTCCATTGATAAAAAAGTTTTTTAGCTTCAGGATAAATTATTTTTTCACAAGAAATATTTCTTAATTCTTTTTTTTTATTAATTTCTTTATAAAGATCTTGATCGATAAATCTAATTGCATGAGCATCTTTTCTGTCTAGAACATAATAAATTTTTGAAATCTTTCCCCAATACAAAGCACTTAAACACATGGGACAAGGTTCTGAAGTACTATAAATAATAGCTTCTTCTAAATGATAAGTCTTTTTTATCTGACAAGCTTTTCTTAAGGCAAGAATTTCCGCATGAGCTGTAGGATCATTTCTTTTAATAAACTCATTATGAGCTTTGACAAAAGAACCATCTTTAAAAAGAATCAAAGCTGCAAAAGGACCTCCATGATTTTTCTTTATTCCTTGATAGGCTTCCTTGAAAACTAAGTTTATATAAATTTCATGATTCATTTTTTTTTATCCGATAACCAATCTATGAAATATTTACTCTTTCTTTTTTTATCTTGCAATATCCCCTTTAAAAAACCAAAACATAATAACAGAGATCAATCTTTTCAGAGAATTAACAAAGATGAAATAGATCCAATTAAAAAAAATGCAAACAATGAATCACAATACATACCTACTCTTTACTCACTAGATGCTTATCTTAACATGATTATTGATAAAAATTTAAAATCTAAAAGTGAAGAATATTTAACTAAAAAAAAAGAATATGTTAAAAATATTGTTGATAATTATATAGAGTTCAATAAATACACAGAAGAAAATCTAAAAAATTCTGGAAGTTTTCCAGAGATTATTCCATATAATGTTAATGATAATGATAATAATTTAAAAATTTTTTTTGAAGAATTATTTAAAGAAGGTAGAGATAAATATATAGATAAAAAAGATAATCTCATTGAATATCATAGTGGAAAACCATTAGATTTTATTAACATTAATAAATTAATGGATTCACTTGACAACAATTCATTACAAAAAATAAAGGAACCTCAAGATTTTTCATGAATCAATTTCAAGGTTATTCACTCTCAAATAGTTAAGAGAAATAATAAGCTTTACTTAGAATCTTTTATTCTTTTTAAGAACAATGAAGTAAATACTAAAACTTATCTTTCTATTTTATCAAATGATAAGACATCTTTAAATAATTTCTACAACTTTTTAACTTTCGAAAAAACAGGAATGTATATCTCTTCTTTTCAAGTCGAAAATAACTTTAATCCTAAATATTTTTATCTAGAAACAAGTCAAAAATTTGAAGAATGTTTTAATGAAACAGTGAACAATACATCAAAAAATTCATTAAATATTTTAGTTCATTGTTTAAAAAATGATAGAAATTCAATAGCAAATCAATATATAAAAAATAAAATCATTTCAACCTCACTTAATCAAGTAAAAAAATAAGGAATTTTTTACCCTTATATTAAAAATTTTTTTTTAAGAAAAGATATTTATATGAATCATTATATCAAATATCTCTTTTTATTTTCTATATCTTGTTCTAAAAACTCCACTCAAGGCAGTGATTATTATTTTAATGACCCTGTCACTGGACAATCTTATAACTCTATTACAAGTTCTTCTAATAACATCACCTTGACAACTCTAAGTAACAATCTAGGTTTTCAAAATAAATCTAATGCAGATATCATAAGTCATTATGGATTGCCTTCAAGTTGGAAAGATATCACCTCTACAACTAAAAAAATTCTAAATACTCAAGCTTGGTCATTACTAGGAGCTAATTATAGTGAAGTTACTCTGTGTAGTGGAACTAAAATCACTATGAATAATAATGCTTATTCCGTATCGGATGACAATTTGTATCATATTCCTAGATTTTCTGTCTCCTTCTCAACAACAGCAAGATCAGCTCCTGTTTCTAATTTTCCTAATCAAACATCAGAACCAACGACTAATAGTCCATCAACAGAACCTTCTTTAATAAATAAGGTTTGGAAATTTACAAAAGGTCTTTTTATAAAAGAAGAACCTCAAAGAACTCCTAGCTCTACTAATGGTTTTTTTGCCTTATACGCTTATTGTATAACTCCTGGAATAAACAAAAACTGTGAACCACAAGGACACATCTATATTTCTGAATCTGTTCTCACCTCTGACACTTCATTAGCAAATTTGAATCAACCTTTAATCATTCTAAATTTAGATGATAATGATCAGAAACCTAATACTATTTTTTTCTATGAATCTAACTCTCCATGCATTAATCAAAGTGAGCAATTATCTTTTAGTGATTTTACCAGATTAAATTTTTCAAATCAACTTCAGACAAAAATAAATAATATTGGTCCTACTATAGGAACACTACCTTTAGTACAATTTTATAATGATAATTCTGGGAATGAAAAAAGTTATCAAAATGATTCTGAAGAAGATACAGATGATTGAAAGAAAGGTAAAAATTTCTTAAGGTAAAAAGTTCAAAACTACAAATAAACATTTAAAGAAAGATAATAAAATTATGAAATTTATTATCTTTCTTTTACTGACAAGCTGCCTTCCTGAGTCTAAAAAAAATAACGATGGAGACAATAATGATGAAGGAAGCTCCTCCCTACTCACATCTTCTTCCAAAATATCTTTTATAGAAGATCTAAAACAACAGATTCCAACTTCCAATTTAAGCAATAAGATTGATAATTTATCAACTGAATATAATAATCTTTTGAATGATAATTCATTAGAAAAAATAAAAATAGCAAAATTTTTATTTAATACCTATAATTTTATTAAAAATAATATTAATAATGAAAATGAAAAAACAAAATTACTTAAGCGTTACGGAATAAATTTTTCAAATATTAGTAATCTTTTACTTGAGATTACTAATCTGTTAATTGAAAATTCTTTAAGTTACACAGGAGATCATAAAATTACTTTTTTTAGCAATAAATTCACTAAAGAAGAAAACTTTTTAAATCTTTTTTCTTCTTATAAAAGCAATTCTATTCTCTACGCTATTCCAGCTTATAAAAACGCTATCCCAGACGGTGATGAATACAAGTATTATTATTCTGATCCCGTTGAAATAAGTTCAAAAACAGAAATAGTCATGATGAAATTTAGTTTAAAAAATCAAGCTATTAGCATACCAAGTGAAGATCCTAATACTCTTGTTGTTTTCAAAGGAAATAAAAAAGATTTAATCGATTGCTTTGATGTTAAAATTGAAAATCCTCATTCTTGTTTGACTTCAAAAGGATCTATTAAACTATTGACGATTACAAAATCTAATTAATTTTTTTAGGAATGTTTTTTAAAAATCTTACATCTACTTTTCTAATTCTTTCCAAGTCTTTTAACTGGTTTACGATTTTTAACAAAGATTTATGATCTATTTTAAGAGTATAGATAAGAATAAATTTGTTTTTTAAATCATCTCGGTAATACTCTTTGGTATAAACCTCATAAGAAATATTTTGAAGAAAAGATTCAAAATCTAGTCCTTCTTGTCCTTCTCCAATAATTTCTATAAAAAAATCATCTTCTCCTGTATAAAGTCGATAAAAACCATCTGAAAATTTTAAAACCAAAATTACAATAACAGTAAAAGCTAAGGCAGAAAAAATATATCCCCAACCAGCAAATAAACCTATAGCTGCCATCACCCAAATACCCGCAGCACTACTGAGACCATAAACCTCATTATTAACTTGAAGAATAGAACCAGCTCCTAAAAAACCAATACCTCCAATAATTTGAGCACTGATTCTAAAGATACCATTGGGATCCAGCTCTGGATTCATAAGAGCCAAGGAAGAGAAAAGAGTTGTTCCTAGAGCAATAAGAATATGTGTTTTAATTCCAGCATATTTTAATTTTTTTTCTCTTTCTGCCCCTACAAGAGCTCCAGCAAAAATAGCTACAATAATTTTTAAGGCTAAAGCCATATAGGGCTGTAAATCACCAAGAAATTCAATATACATAAATCTATCTCTTAGTATATGATAAAAGTTAATGAAAAAAAAACCAGTTCTTTTTCCAAGGTTTTTTATTTATAGAAACTCTCTTCTTTTTTTAGAAGGCTTAGTTCTCATGAAAGATCTCTCTTTTTCCCTTGAAGATCTTAAATCTCCTAAAAACTCTTTTTTGGCTTTAAAACAAAAAAATTTTTCTTTAAAGATAGAAATTTTTAAAAAAAAGGAGCTTCTTTCAGAAGAATTTTTTATGACTTCCTCTGAAGGTTTTTTTAGTTTAAAAATTCCCTGCCCTGATTCTTGTGATTTATTAAAACTTTATTATGAAGAAAAAAAGGAATGGCTTCTTTTAGAAGAAATTAAACCTATTGTTATTCATCCAAAAAGTTCTTTAGTGATTTCTGACTTTGATCAAACCCTTATTCAAACTCAGTACAGAAAAATTAAAGAAATTTATCAAGCCCTACAAAAACCTCTTCAGCAATTTTCAACTATTGAAAGTAGTCTTGAGTTATTAAAAACCTACAGCTCTTATCATAGTTTTGTTTTATCAGCTTCCCCTTACTTCTTTTATGATTTAATTAAAGAATGGTTAATAGAAAAAAATATCACCTTTGAAGGTATTCTTTTAAAAGACATTAGACATGTTCTGTCTTTAAAAGAAGAACTCTCTTTTAAAGATGTTAAAAATCAGATTTATTATAAAGTTTCAAGTATTTTTCAACTCCTTCTCTCTTTTGGTCTTCCTAAAAACCTTGTTCTTATAGGGGACTCTTTCGAATCAGATCTTCTTATCTATTCTATCGTTAAAGAAACCATCTCTTTTGAAAAAGATGTTTCTTTTTTATCTGAAAAAATTTTTCAAGAAGTTTCTTTAACCACAAAACAAAAATCAGATCTATTAGAAAAGATTCACCTCCTTTACATGCTTAAAAAACCAAAAGATCAAACGATAGAAATCTTTATTAGGGGCGGGATTCCTACTAAAATTCAATCTTCTTTCTTAACTAACCTTCATGAAATTATCTTTTATTCTTAATTCAACTTTCTAGTTTTCTTACCTAAATTTAATTTTAAATTTGACACTTTCATCATAAAATGAATACTGATATTATTCAAAAAACCATGGGACTTATTTATCAATTTCCAATTTCTAGTGAGGATTCTTATGTTCAAATAAATAAAAATCTTATCATTAAAAGTTATGGTCTTCCTAAGATCTTTTGGCTTTACTATCTCTTATTTATTGTTTTTTACACCACTCTTTGCTTTCTTTTATGGCAACCTCTTATGAACTTAATTAATGTTGATTTTTTTCTAGGTTGGATAACAGTTATTTATACTCTTCTTACACCTTTAATTCCTCTTTTCTTTTTCTACTATGAAAAAACATTAATCTTAAACAATTTTGATCTAACTATTGAAAAAAAAGTTTTTTTTATTTTCTCTAGAAAGAATCATTTATTAGAACAATTAATACTAAGAAGATTTCTTGACTCTCCTAACTATGCTAGAATTCACAAACTAGATAGTTCTTTTCAAAATAAAGGTTATTTTATTCTTTTAGGAAAAAATGCTACTTGTGAATTTTTCATTGATCGATCTTCCCAAGGAAGAGATCTTCTTCTTTTAGCTCAAATTTTTATTAACTATAATAAAAAACTTCTTTTAATAGATGAGACAAGTCTTTAGGAGGTTTCTTTTCAAAAGAAAAACCATTCATAAAATCTTTTAAAGCCTGAGGACCTTCTTGAATATTAATTTTTTCTTGAATACAATCATATTTTATAAAATCATTTTTATAAAAAACCTCTCTTTTATACGGGACTCTTAAAAAAAGATCTTTATATTCATTATATTTCTTTTTAGGATAATTAGGAATGTTTTCAAAAAAAAAATTTTTCTTAAAGAAAAATAAAATATCTTGAATAGAGATATCTAAATTGCTAACCAAGCTATGTTTTGATTGAGTTCCTAAGCTTTCTATCTTTTCCCCTTTTAAAAGACTATTTAATCTCTTTAAATCAGCCTGACAAAGAAGAGTAAAGTGGTGAAGAGATCTCTCTTTAATTTTTTTATAAGCACTTCCAGAAATTTTTTTTCCTTCTAAAAAAAGTTCATTTCTTGGACCTATTTCTACTTTTTTTGAAAAATCCTTTTCTAAAAAATCTTTCATCCATAATAAATTTTTTTCTGCTTCAAATCCATAACCAATGATAGATACATTTAAATTGCCTTCATCATGATAAACACAACCTCCTCCAGAAATTCTTCTATAAATAGCAATGTTGTTTTTTTTTACTTTTTCTAAATTCACTTCCCTAAAAAGACACTGAAAATGACCTAGAATAAGACTTGGCTTATTTTGATAGATCAAACAGTAGTCTTGATCGCTTTCTTTAAGAAGAAATTCTTCAAGAGCAAAGTTTTCATTGGGCTCAAAAGATTTATGATGTAAAAAAATCCTTTCTGAGATAGGGGTGTAATTCTTCTGGAACAAACTCTTTCCATCCCTCTTGATTTGTTTGAATTAATTCATAAACTTTTTTAGCATAAATAGACAAGTACTTCTCATCACTAGGCTTTAAAATAATAATTTGTTTAGTTTCTAACAAATAATCATAAACCTTCATTAAGGAAGGTTTAATCTTAAGGGTTGCTTGTTCATCCCACTTAGATGGATAAAGATAAACTTTAACATTATTTCTAAATAAAATTCCTAAAGCTTCTAGAAAACCACCTTCTGTGGTAGAATATTCATAGTCAAAAATTTGATTAAAATGAAAGGAAGTGAGAACTAAATTCAACTCCTGAATCTTATGTCTAGAAAAATAATCTGAAAGTTCATAAAATCTTGGATAATTAGTCACTAAAACTCTTTTTTTTAAGAGATTCATTAGTTCAACTCTTCTACAAAGATCTCTTTCATCAAAATCTCTTGGACCAGATAAACTAATCTCACAAATCTCTATATGATCCTTTACTATGGCTTTTTGAGCTTGAATCAAAAGATCTTTAGTGACTATCGTAGGGGGTTTAAAACTTCCTCTCGTGACTAAAAGATTTTTTTTATAAAAACTGGAAGAAAAAAAACAAACCTGACCTTTTTCATCAAATAAAACAGCTTTGGTATACCCTTCTCTTACCAAATGTAGATTTAAACGAGTTTTATTCATAAGCAATGGGCTCACACTAAGATAATCAAGATCTATTCTTTCTTCAGTAAAACCCTCTAAAAGAGCTTTTAAAAAAACTTCTTCTGAGTCATGATAATAAAAACTAGCATAGATAAGATTAACCCCTAAAGCTCCAATGACTTGTTGTTGCATCAAGTGATTATTATCTAAAAGATTAAAATGAAGAATAATTTCAAAAAAATCTCCCAAAGGTTCTTTTTGAAACCTTATTCCCATCCAACCATGAGAATCACCCCATTTAGCATAACCCTTTGTTTTTACTGTACTAGCAAACGTAAACAAGGTTTGAGTTGAAGTATTTTTTAAAACCTTTTTTAAAAGGCTCTCTTCTTGATTTAAAATAGAGTGAAGCCTTGCCTCACTGACATATTGCTTTTCAGGACCATAATAAAAATCACTAAATCTAGTATCATAAGCTGATAAACTTTGAGCTATGGTTCCTGAAGCCTTTCCTGCCTTAAAAAAAAACCTAGAAACTTCTTGACCAGCTCCTATTTCAGCAAAAGATCCATAAATCCTAGGGTCTAAGTTTATTTTTAAAGCTTTTTGTTTACTAGAATACATAATTAAATATTCTAATTTTTAAAACGAATTAACTCAAGAGCTTGATTTTTTGCTCTTTATTAACCATCTTTTATTTTTTAAAAGAAAAATATGTTCTTTTTCTTTTTCATAAAAATAATCTATTCTTACAATCTAAATATAACCTTAGATATTGAGCTCCTTAATCATAAAAAAATAATCTCTGATGAAGAAATTATCTTTATTTTTCATCATATCATGAATTTTACTCTTAATAAGCTAGAAGAAATAAACGAAATATCTCTTATATCCCTAGAATATTATTTCTATTTAAATCATATTCAAACAACAGGAATGATAGAAAAAGAATTTAAAGAGAAGAACTTAGATAAAGAAGTATATTTTTCAATTATCATAAATGAAATTTTAACTCAATTAACACATTATTTATCTCTTAAATCTTACTCCGCTTTAAAATCAACACCTTTTTCTCTGTTTATTGAAAATAAAAAAAGACATCATCAAGCCATTTGTTCTTTAATTTACAATTCTTTTCTTTACAATAATTTCAATTTTAATTCTTTACTTGTACCCTTCGAATCTATAAAAACTAACAAAGAAAGTATTTTCATCTCTAAAAAAAAATCTTACTTATTAAAATATTCAATTTATTTAGATATATCACTTGATGATTCAGAATTAAAAAATGAAAAACAAACTAAAAAACCAGAAAGATCACCTTTAAGTCTTAATAACATAGATTCAAAAAGATAATTTATAAAATACTTTTTTGAAATAAATACATTATCCATTTATTATTTATTAAATAAATAATAAATACTGCATTTATGTTTATTATTTATTATTTACTATTTTTTACTTACGGTGATTTTATAAATTTTAATAATATTAACAATAACAATAATAAAAATATTGAAGATATTCTGATTAATTTTGAAATGAGTATTTATAACTATTTCAATAATGGATTTAAAAAAGATTTAACTAAAAAAATACTAGAGTTGAGAGAAAAGATAGGAGAAGCTTATCATCTTAATTCTCATAAAAAACAACCGGCACCAATAATTATCAACATAGACTTAAACTATTATGCTGATCTACCAATTATTATTGAAGAAGAAGATTATTTTCCAACAATACAAACTTATGAACAAAAAATATTAAGACAACAAAATGTTTTCAAAATACAAGATTCAATCTTTAACGTTAATGATGAATATTTAAATAAAAAATTTTTGCAATTTATATCCCCTGTTTTATCTTTTATAATAAATATTTTTAATGACAACAGTTTCATTGTTTACAAAAATCAACAAGAAGATTTTTTTAACATTGAAGATGAAAAAGAACTTTTATCTCAAATTCTATCGAAAATAAACTCAAAACAAAACTCATCATTAATTTTTGATTCTATAAATAGTTTTTTATCTAAAAAAAATAATTATCACTATCTATTTATCAATGATCAAGAAAACTATTTTAATCCTTTTCATGAAATCATTTTGGAAAGCAATATTTATCTTCAAGAAGGAAAAGCTCCAAAATTAGAAAATCCTAGCTCAAGGCAAGAAGGAAACAATCCTACTAGCTTAAAACCTCCTATAAAATTGAATTCATCAATATTAGACCTAGAGCAAGAAGAAAATCCTAATCATCTACAACCATCAAGACCAAATCAAAATGATTTTTTATAAATATTTTATAAAAATTACATAAAAAAACAAAAAATATAAATTCAATGTTATTTATTAGTATGTTTTTTTTAATTTTAAATATTTACTCTAACAATAATTATCCTTATTTATCTGGTGAAAATTTCTTGAAAAAAGAATTCATTCAATTAAATTTTGAAGTAGAAAATTATCTCACTTCAGACTTTTTATATACTTTACATCTTCAAATTAAAAAATTTAATAAAATTATAGATCAATATATAGAATTAAAAAAAATGAATCATATACAAGGTAAAACACAAGAAGATTTTCTTAAAGTTACTATTGATTTTAGCTATTTTAGTAAAGATTCAAAAATGAGTCATAAAAAATTTAATATTAACAATTCTAAAAAATTAGAATTAAGGAAACAACTAACTTATGATTATATAATTGATCCAAATTTTGACGCTCATTTTGAATGGAAAGTTAAAATGAATTTTATAAAAGATTTACTAAATATAGTAATTTTTGAACTTACAAGCATTCCTTACTTTGTTTTTAATCAATATTTCATGACCATACAAAATAATTTTTTATGTATAAAAGAAATTAATGAAATTTATCAAAATTTATTACAATATAACATAAATGTTTTATATGAACAAGAAAAAGCAAGAAAAACTGCTTACCATGGTAATGGTTTAATAGAAGAAAACTTCAAAACTTGGATGAATGATTTTTTAAATTATCTTTCAAATTATTCTCAAGAAATAAATTTTGAAGCTGATTTTAGTAAAATTAAAATTCCACGAAGAGATCAAGAAGATGGGTACTCTTACCTTTTTAATCTTTATAAATCAGATATTTTCGATTTAGGTGACTATTCTTTTAGTTTAACAAGTAGTATTGAAAATCAAATTCCTTCATCTTTACAAGAACATTCCATAACAAATCCACCTAGTCAAACATCTTTTAATTCATCTGAAAGTCAAAGATTTATTGATTAGAACTTCCTTTAAAAGATTCCTAGCCAAAGCTTGCGCTAATTTAGGTGGTACAGCATTGCCTATTTGTTTCATAATAGAAGTTCTTGATCCAATAAATTTAAAATTCCATGAAAAACTTTGACAAGCAGCAGCCTCTCTACAAGTTAATAATCTTAATTCAGTGGGATGATAATACTGTGTAGCAGAAGTCACTATAGTAGGAGCAAAACTATGCAGATCTAAACGATGTAATTTTTTTTGTCTTAATCTTTTTTCAGGGAGATTTTTAAAAACATAATCTAATCTTAGTTTTTTAGGTAAAAGTAAATTATCTTCATAATACCTAATCCCTTGACCAGGTTTAATATAATTTAGCCTCTTAAAATCAATATCTTTAATTTTACAAGCTAGTTCTAAATCATGGTTGTAAAGGGTTTTTCTTTTTAAAAAATCGTGAAAACAATCTTTAACTAAAACTTTCTTGAAAGAAGACTCAGGAAAGCTTGGTTGATGCATTAAAGATCCTATTAAAAAAAATCTCTTTCTTTTTTGAGCAACCCCATAATCAGAAGCATCCAAGATTCCATAAGTAAAATTATATTTCATTTTTTTTAAAACAAAAAAAAATTCCCTTCTTAAATCTTCATACTTATAAGACATAAAATTAGAAACATTTTCAAAAACAATAAATGTAGGTTTTAAAATAGAAACTACCCTAAGATACTCTTTAAAAAGATCATTTCTAGGATCATTTAAATTGTTTTTTCCTAAAGAAGAAAAACCCTGACAAGGTGGTCCTCCTAAGAGGAGATCTACTTTTCTTTTTTTTACTATAGAAAAAATAGCATTTTTATCTAAAGACTCTAACCTAGAATGACAAGAGAAAGCTTCAGGATGATTCAATTTAAAAGTTTTTAAAGCCATGGAATCTAGATCAATTCCAGCAAGACAGATATAATCTTCATTTTTAAAACCAGAAGACAAGCCACCTGCTCCACAAAAAAGATCAAGAAAGGTTATTGGCTTCATCTAAAAAAAAAAATATAGTAATTTTTATGAAATTTAAACATTTTATTCTTTCTCTTTTTATGTTTATTAGTCTTTTACTTTTAATCAAGAATTTTTCTTTAGGACCTTCTTTTTCAGGACTAAATTCATCCGGTGAAACTCTTACAGCTATCATGTTTTTAGTCATTGGTTTTTGGGTTTTTTCTGACATCCCTCTTCACATTACAGGGATGCTAGGTGTATCTTTCGCTGTTATTCTAGGAGTGGTTTCTTTTAATGAAGCTTTTTCTTTTTTTGCCCATCCTTTAGTTTTTCTTTTTATGGGAGGATTTTTTTTTTCTAAAGCTATTGAAAAAACTAAACTTGATCAACAAATTGCCAATCTTATCTTAACTTTACCTTTAATTGAAGCAAGACCGAGAAGAATCTTCTTAAGTCTTATACTTTTAACAGGAATTTTTTCTTTTTGGTTATCTAACACAGCTACAGTTGCTGTCTTTTTACCCATTACTCTTTCTTTAATAAAAGAAATGAATTTTTTAAGCAAAAAACAAATTGCTATTATTCTCATAGCTTTAGCCTACAGTGCCACCATAGGTGGTATTATAAGTCCAGTGGGAACATCCGTTAATATTATGGCTATTTCTTTTTTAAAAGATTTAGCAGATATACAATTAAATTTTTTTTCATGGATTAAAGAAACATTTTTCTTCACTAACATCAGCATGTTTATTTTACTTATCTCTGTCTATTTTATTCTAAGAAATCTTCCTAAGACTTTTAAAATTCAATCCACTCAAAAACATTCTTGGACATCAGATCAAAAAATTGTTTTATTTTTAATTTTTTTAACTCTTTTTACCTGGGTTACTACTAGTCTTCTTGAAACTTTTTTAGCTAAAAACTCCTTAACCCTTCTCTTCAAGCAAAGACTTCCTAATAGTTTAGTGATCTTTTTTAATAGTCTGATTCTGTTTATTATTCCTGGCAAACATCAAGGAACTCTTCTTTCTTGGAAAGAAGGCAAAGATATAGAATATGGAACTCTCTTTCTTTTTGGCTCAGGTTTAGCTCTTGGTCAAATGATGAGTTCTACAGGACTAGCATCTTTTATGGCACATAGCATTTTTGATCAATTTGCTTCTAATGGTTTTATCTTGACTACCAGTGTCATTATTTTTACCCTTTTTTTAACAGAATTTTTATCCAATGCCGTTACGGCTAATTTAATCTTACCTATTGCCATTATTACAGCACAAAATTTTCATTTAAATACAACAGCTATAGCCATAGCTACAACCATTGCTTCCAGTTTATGTTTTTTATTTCCTGTAGGAACTCCTCCCAATGCTATGGTTTACTCATCTGGTCTTTTATCAAAAGAACAGATGTTTTCTTTTGGTTTATATATAAAAATCATTTTATTTATTCTCTTAGAAATCTATGTCTTTTTTTAAAAAATTTTACTAACAAAAATTCAAAATTCATCTTTTTAAAAAAACATATTTATGTTAATAACAATCTATGTCTTTTTCTAGAAGAGATTTTTTAAAAAAACTTTTTCTATTTCTTCTTTTTCCTACTAAATTTCTTTTTGCAAACAATGGAAATTCCAAAAAAATTATATCAAAATTTAGTAGTTTTTCTAAAAATACTCAACCCTCTAATGTAATACCTCCTATCTATCTCAAAGATAAAGCAGATATTGCTCTTTCTTTAAGATACGTGGATACTTCTCCTAAAAAAGATAAAAATTGCCAAAACTGTTTATATTATGCTTCAAATAAAAAAGAAGGTCCTTGTAACTTTCCTGTTTTAGTTAAACGATTAGGACATCATCCTTATGTTCAAGCTCAAGGATATTGCACTATGTGGAAAGCCAAGGCATAGGCTTATAATAGCTATTCATGATTTTATGTTCTTCTTTTTTAGGTTGATAATCGTAAAAAAAAGAACAATTTTTAGGTAAAGAAACAAAAATTGATTGAATTCTTCCTTTAGTTTTTAATCCAAAAAGAGTTCCTCGATCATGTAAAAGATTAAATTCTACATAACGACCTCTTCGATAAAGTTGAAACTCTTTATCTAGATCATCAAAAGAAGTTTTAAGATGCTTTTCACAAAGAGGAAGATAAGATTTTTTAAAATTTTGAGCCAAGGAAAGAATAAATTCAGGTTTGTGTTGCTCATAATCAAAAAAAAATCCTCCAATACCTCTAGCTTCCTTATCACGATGATGATTAACAAAATAATCATCACATTGTTTTTTCATGGCAGGATATTTTTCTTTTAATAATTCACTCCAAAAAAAATGAAAATTTCTAAAAGACTCCTCATCTGGATAATAAGGGGTGAGGTCAACCCCTCCCCCAAACCAAAAATCTTCCCCTCTTTGTATCCATCTAAAATTTCCATGAATAGTAGGAATTTTAGGAGAGTAAGGGTGAATAATAATGGAAATTCCCGTTGCCTGAAGTTCTGAACCAGTCCCAGGAAGATTTAACTGATCTGCTTCTTGAGATCTCACTAGAGAAATATTTACTCCCCCGCTTTCAAAAACTGGACCCTCTACATAACAAGAAATCCCTCCACCTTTAAGCTCTTTTTTGTCCCAATGATCCTTCGTTACTTTTAAGTCTTTATCTAACTTTTCTAGATCTACAATCAAATCTTTTTGAATTTTTTGAAGTTCTTGGTAAAACTCTTCTATTTTCATAACAATCTTTTCTTTTTACAAGAAAAAAGGTATTTTTTCTTGCTCATGAACACAGTTAAAGACCTTCTTCTCTCTAAATTAATACTCTTCAATCACGATCTCCCTTGGGAACAATTTATTAACCTAACCCCTAAAGATTACTCAGGTCATTATAGCATCTCTACTTTTAAGATCAAAGACTTAATCTTAGATTTAAAAAATTATTTATCTAAATTTTTTTTAGTAGAACAAATAGGACCTTATCTTAATATTACTTTTAAAGAAGAAGATTTAGTAAAAAACATTGAAAAAAATTTCTCTTTTCCTAAAAAAAAAATTCTTTTAGAATTTTCTCAACCTAACACTCATAAAATTCTTCACATTGGTCACATGAGAAATCTTTGTTATGGTCATAGCCTTAGTCTTATTTTAAAATTTTTAGGACATGAAGTAATTAATTGCACCTATCCAGGTGATCATGGAAGTCACGTAGCAAAATGCCTTTGGTATCTAAAAAAATTTCCTCAAGAACCTGAAGATAATCCTGGAGAATTTTTAGGTAAAATTTATTCTTTAGCTGTGGCTTATACAGATGAACACCCTGAAGTTTCAGAGGAAGTAAGTCTTATTCAACAGGAACTTTTAGATCCTCATTCTGAAACTTATCATCTCTGGGAAAAAACAAGAAACTGGTCTTTAAATCTCATGAGAGATGTTTATGAATATGCTGAAGTTTATTTTGATCGTTGGTATTATGAATCAGAAGAAGAAGAAAGCTCTATCTCTTATGTCAAAGAACTATTAAAAGAAGGTTTCTTAGAAGAATCTGAAGGAGCCATTGGGAAAAATCTTAAAGATGAAAACTTAGGCTTTGCTCTTCTCTTAAAAAAAGATGGTAATTCCCTTTACCTCACTAAAGATCTTGTTCTCGCTAAAAAAAAACAAGAAGAGTTTAACCCTGATGAAAATTATTACTTAGTGGATTCAAGACAAGAATTTCATTTTAAACAACTTTTTTCACTTCTTCATAAACTTCACTATAAAAATTTATTTCATTTAAAATATGATGTAGTTGAACTTCCTAGCGGAGCCATGTCTTCAAGAAAAGGAAATTTTTTGGGACTAAGATCTTTTCTTCAGCATCTAGAAAACAATATTCTCACAGATTATCTTCAACATAAACCATGGCCAGAAGAAGAAAAAGCTATTTGTGCTAAAGAACTTGTTAATGGTGCCATTAAGTACGGTATGCTTAAAGTTGATCCTCAAAAAAAAGTTATTTTTAATGAAAAAGAATGGACTTCTCTAGAAGGAGATACTGGAATTTATCTTCAGTACACAGCAACAAGAATTCAAGCTTTACTCAAAAAAGAAAGTTCTTCTGAAGAAAAAAATTATTCTTATAATGCAAAAGAAAAAAATTTACTTTTTAAACTTCATCTTTTTCCTGAAACAGTTTATAAAGTTAGTCTAGACTTTAAACCTAATCTTTTAACTCAATATCTTTATCAATTATGCAAAGACTTTAATTCTTACTATAGTGAATATCCCATATTAAAAGAAAAAAAAAGAATAAAACTCACTGAAAAAGTTTTTGAAACTCTCAAACAAGGACTTTCCCTATTAGGGATCTCTGTTCCAAAAAGGATGTAACAATGGATTTAGAAAAAAAAATTCAAGAAGATTATAAATATGGCTTTGAAAGTGATATTGAAGCAGAAGATTTTCCCTTAGGCTTAAATGAAGATATCATTCGTTTAATTTCAGCAAAGAAGAATGAACCCGAATGGCTTTTACATTATAGATTAAAGGCTTATAAGCAATTTTTAAAAATGAAAGAACCAAATTGGGCTGCTTTAAAAATTCCACCTCAAGACTTACAAAAGATGAGATTTTTTTCTCGTCCAAAACAAGAAAAAAGAGAAGTGGATGAAGAATTATTAAAAACTTTTGAAAAACTAGGAATTCCTCTTCAAGAGCAACAAAGAATTACTGGGGTAGCTATTGATGCTGTTTTTGATAGTGTTTCAGTGGCAACAACTTATAAAGAAGAATTAAGTAAAGTAGGGGTTGTTTTTTGTTCTTTTTCAGAAGCTGTTCAAGATCATCCGGAACTTGTTAAAAAATATCTTGGTACAGTTGTTCCTTATAGTGATAATTACTACGCAGCTTTAAATGCTGCTGTTTTTAGCGATGGATCTTTTTGCTATATTCCAGAAGGAGTTCGCTGCCCTTTAGATCTTTCTACTTATTTTAGAATCAATGCTAAAAATACAGGTCAATTTGAAAGAACTTTAATTGTTGCTGAAAAAGGCAGCTTTGTTAATTATTTAGAAGGTTGCACCGCTCCTCAAAGAAGCGAATATCAACTTCATGCAGCTGTTGTAGAACTGATAGCTTTAGAAGAAGCTCAGATTAATTATTCTACAGTTCAGAACTGGTATGCTGGAGATAAAGATGGTCGAGGTGGAATTTTAAATTTCGTTACTAAAAGAGGACATTGCTTAGGTAAAAAATCAAAAATTTCATGGACTCAAGTTGAAGCTGGAGCAGCTATTACTTGGAAATATCCTAGTTGTATTCTCTCAGGAGAAGAGTCTGAAGGTTATTTTTACTCTGTGGCTCTAACCAATCATCATATGCAAGCTGATACAGGCACAAAAATGATTCATATTGGAAAAAAAACAAAAAGTACTATTATCTCTAAAGGTATTTCAGCTGATTTTTCCTCCAATGCTTACAGAGGATTAGTTAAAGTTATGCCTAATGCCCATGAAGCTAGAAACTTTTCTCAATGTGATTCTATGCTCATAGGTGACCAATGCAGTGCCTTAACTTTTCCAACTATTGATGTTAGAAATCCAAGTGCTATCTTAGAACACGAAGCTTCAACTTCAAAAATTAGTGCTGATCAAATTTTTTATTTAGAATCAAGAGGACTAGATAGAGAAAAAGCCATTGCTTTATTAGTGCATGGTTTTTGTAAAGATGTTTTTAAAACTCTTCCTTTAGAATTTTCAAAAGAAGCAGTGAAATTAATTGAATTAAAATTAGAACACAGTGTGGGGTAGTTTATGTTATCAATAAAAAATTTAACCATTGCTTTAGAAGATGGTACAAAAATTTTAAAAAATTTAAACTTAGAAATCAAAGAAGGAGAGATGCATGTTCTGATGGGACCAAATGGCTCAGGAAAGAGTACTCTTTCTAAAGTTCTTATGGGTCATCCTGCTTATCATGTGGAACAAGGATCTATTCATTTTTTAGGAGAAGATCTTTTAGAACTTGAACCTTATGAAAGAGCTTTAAAAGGATTATTTTTAAGCTTTCAGTATCCAACAGAATTACCTGGAATTAATAATCTTCTTTTTCTAGAAGAAACTTTTAAGGCTTTATGCCTTCATCATGATTTACCTCTGATGAGAAGTGAAGATTTTAAAAAATTTGTTTTAGATAAAGCTGAAAAATTAGGTCTTGGAGAAAACTTTTTAGATAGAAATGTGAATAGTAACTTTTCTGGTGGAGAAAAAAAGAAGAATGAAATTTTACAATTGTCTTTATTTCAACCAAAACTAGCTATTCTTGATGAAACAGATTCAGGTTTAGACATAGATGCTTTAAAGCTCATTGGACAAGGGATAGAAAGAGAGAGAACAAAACAAAATTCTTTTTTAGTGATTACTCATTATCAAAGACTCCTCGATTATCTTCAACCTAATTTTGTTCATATTTTACACGAAGGTCAAATTATTCGTTCTGGAAATAAAGAACTTGCTTATGAAATTGAAGAAAAAGGTTATTCTTTATGAAAAAAGAAATCATTCTAAAAGATTTTACAGAAAAAGAGTATCATTTTCATGTAAAGAAAAAGGAAGAACTTTATCTTTTCGTCAATCTTCCTTCTGCAACTTCTCTTTTTTTTGATTTTTCTTTAGATGAATCTTCTTTTATTCAAGTCATTTTTCATGATGAATTTAAAAATTGTGAACTTAAAACTCAAGTTAAACTTTTAGGAGAGCAAGGCAAAATAGAACTGTTAGGTTCTTATCATTTAAAAGAGAATCAAACTTTTAAGTATAAAAGTGAAGTTCATCATTTAGCTCCAAGAACTTTTGCCTCTCAATTTTTTAAAGGCTTATTAGAGGATGAATCTAGGGGGTTCTTTACTGGAGCTATTTATGTGCATAAAGATTCTCAAGAAATTGAATCTTATCAAATGAATCAAGCTCTTTTAACTTCTTCTCAGGCTTATCATCTAAGCCAACCTGAACTTTTTATTCATGCCAATGATGTCAAATGTTCTCATGGATCTACAACAGGTTTTATTGGTGAAGATGAATTATTTTATTTACAAAGCCGAGGACTTTCAAAAGAAAAAGCTCAAGAAATGTTACAAAAAGCTTATTTAAAAGAATTAAAAGAAAAAGTTATTTGTGAAAATCATAGGTCTCTTTTATGAAACAACATTTTCCTTTCTTTGAAAAAAATAATTTACTTTATTTTGATCACGCTGCTACAAGTTTAAAACCTAAACAGGTCATTCATCGAATCACTGATTACTACAGCTATGAATCAGTGAATGGCAATAGAAGTTCTTATCCACTAGCTAATAAAATTAGCGCTGAGATTGAAGAAACCAGACAAGATTTAAAAAATTATTTAAATTTAAGTTCAGACTTTGAAGTTATTTTTACTAAAGGAGCTACTGAATCTCTAAATTTTATTGCTGATACTTTTTTTCAACAAGGGTCTAAAAAACTTTTAACTTCTTACGAGGAACACCACTCTAACTATCTTCCTTTTAAAAGAAAAGCTCATGAAATTACTTATCTCCCCCTTAAAGATCATCTCCTAGATCTGTCCTTTTTTCCTCATTCATCTTTTGATCTAGCGAGTTTTACTTGGATTTCAAATACTTTGGGAAAGATTAATCCTATCAAAGAATTAGGCTTATTATGTAAAAAAAATAAAATTCCCTTACTCTTAGATGCTTCTCAAGTTTTATCCCACTTAAAACCTAATTTAAGTGAATATCATTTTGATTTTCTTGTTTTTTCTACTCATAAAATTTATGGACCTACAGGGCTAGGTGTTCTTATTGCTAGAAAAACTTTTCTGCAAGATTTGGAACCTTATCAAGTAGGTGGGGGGATGGTTAAAAAAGTAGAAAAAAATTTATATCTCTATGAAGATCTTCCTTATAAATTCGAAGCAGGAACTCTACCCATTGCTAGTATTTTAGGATTTAAAGAAAGCTTATCTTTTTTAAAAAGTTTAAATTTAGAACAAGAATTAAAAAAAGAGAAAGAATTGGTTTCAGAGTTAATTTCTTTTTTTCAAAAAGAAAATCTTGGAAAAGCTCTAACCATTCCTGACATTGGTTTAGTTTCTTTTCAACTACCTTATCCAAGTTTAGATTTTAGTTTTTTCTTGGGACAAAAAGGAGTTTGCGTAAGATCTGGTAAACTTTGTACTGAACCTTTACTGCAAGATTTAAATATTTTAGAACTAGTCCGTTTTTCTTTTGGTTGCTATACTCAAGAAGAAGATCTAGAAAAATTAAAAAATATTTTAAAAGAAGGGAGAAAGTTTTTTGAAAATCTTACAAACACCTAATCCTAATGCTTTAAAAATAGAACTTGATGAAACTGTTATTGAAGAGGGTAAAGCTTCTTTTAAAGATCACTCAGAATGTGAACACGTTCCCTTAGCTAAAGCTCTTTATGAATTAAGAGGAGTTGATCAACTTCATTTTTTTCAAAAAACTATTACTATTTCAAAGTTTTCTTTTGAACCCTGGGATCATTTATTGCCTCAAGTGGAAAAAGTTTTAGAACAACAATTAAAAAATCATCATCCAAATTTTAATCAAAGAGATTTAAATAAAATTCATCTTACTGAAGATTTAAAAAAAATAGAAAATATTCTTGATGAAAAAATCAGACCTTATCTTCAATCCGATGGAGGAGATCTTGTTTGTCTCTCTTATGAACGACACGTTCTTTTAGTCAAATACGAAGGAGCTTGTGGAACTTGTCCAAGTTCAACCCTAGGAACACTAGAAGCTATTAAAAATATCTTGAGAGAAGAATTTGATCCTATGATTGAGGTCTATATTGCACCTTGAAAAATACCTTATTTTGAAAAAAGTAAAATTCAAGTCTTACTTTCTTCTTTCTGTAATTAATTTTAATGGAGAAAAAAGTACTTTAAAATCTTCTCAATCTTATTTAAATCCTGGTTTTATTATTGAAAAAACTGATAAGGATTTTTATGTAATTTGGTCTCCAAAAAAAATCAGTTTTTCTTTAGATACTTTCTATATTTTTCATTTTTACTTAGAATTTATAGAAAAAATTCCTTTTATTGAGCCTCATTTTATGTCTTTGTTTTTAAAAGCTCTCTTTCTTTTAGACGAAGAACCTCATCAAGGAACCCATCAACTTTTTCTTTTCTTAAGTAAAGCTCTACAACATTTACAACTTTTTTCTCAAGACAAGTTAAGTCATTTTTATCTTCAAGGAAGAACCCATTCTCTTTCCCATGCTCATAAATCTCAATGGAAAAAAGAAGAACTCCTTTATTGTTATCAACAATTAAAAAATTCTTTTTCCTTTCAAAGTCTTCCTTTTTTACAAAATCTATTTTCAATTTGAGAATTCTTCAGCATAATCAGGATCATGTTATTAGCTTTCGTTTTACTCCTCTCTTGCACTCAAAACAAAGATATTTTAAAGATAGGCATGAGTCCAGATTATCCTCCTTTTGAATTTCAAGAGAAAGGAGAATTAAAGGGTTTTGATGTTGATTTAGCTCATCACTTAGGAAAAAAACTCGATAAAAAAATAAAAATCATCACTATGGATTTTTCTAATCTTGTTCCCTCCTTACAAC
The DNA here is from genome assembly GCA_964652255.1 of uncultured bacterium. Lineage (GTDB taxonomy): Bacteria > Bdellovibrionota > Bacteriovoracia > Bacteriovoracales > CAZZBM01 > CAZZBM01. The sequence goes on along the minus strand of CAZZBM010000002.1, from coordinate 58,222 downwards.
AGGGGAAAATAGATCTTATTCTCTCTTCTTTAACAAAAACTCAAAAAAGATCAGAAGAGCTAAGCTTTTCTTATCCTTATTATTATCCAGAATATGCTCTTCTCATTAAAAAAAATCCCTATAAAATCATAGGAGTTCAACTAGGAAGCACCATGGAAATTTTCTTAAAAAAAGAAAATCATGGTCTTACTTTTGATCAACTTAAAGTTCTTAATAATAATCAAATTCTTTTTGAAGAACTAAAACAAAACAAAATTGATGCCCTTTTATTAGAATACTCTCAAGCAAAAATTTTCTTTCAAAAAGATTCCAAAAATTTACAATTAGTGAAACTTTTGCAAAGATCAGAAGGATATTCCTTAGCTCTAAGGAAAGATGACCCTTTATTAAAAATAATAAATTCTTATTTACTTGAAGAAAATTCTTTTTTACAACAATTAGAAAAAAAATGGATTAAAAATGACCTTTGATCATATTCTTTACTTAATTGAAGGCACTTTTATTAATATCAGTTATGCCTTAATTTCTGGTACCTTAGCTTTTTTCTTAGCTTTTTTTCTTCTTTTTTCTCCTTTTAAAAAGATCAATCTCTTTTACATGTCTATCTTTAGAGGGACCCCTCTTTTAGTACAATTAAGTTTTTTTTACTTTATTTTTCCTAAAATGATTCATCTAGATCTTTCTATTTTTGCTTCTGGTTTAATTTGCTTAACTCTTAATTCAACAGCTTACATGCTTGCTTCTCTAGATTCTATCTTAAAATCTATTCAAATAGAGGAACTCTTAGCAGCAGATCTTCTTCAATTTAGTCAACAAGAAAAAAATCGTTATATTATTTTTCCTCAAGTTTTAAGAACAGGAATTTCAGCTTTGGGTAATGAATTTATTAATCTTATCAAAGAATCTTCTATTCTTTCTTTTATTGGTGAAGTTGATCTTATTCGAAGATTTCAACTCATTGCCAGTGAAACCTATTCTTATTTTCCTCCTCTTTTTATTTGTGCTCTTTGTTTTTATCTCACCATTTTATTTTTTTCCTTAATACTGAAAAAAATTGAGGAAAATTTCCTATGTTAAATTTAACTCATTTTTCCATTCAACAAGATGGTCGTTTTTTAGTAAAAACATTTGATTTTTCTTTTCCTTCTTTAACAGTAATCATGGGTCCAAGTGGTGAAGGAAAAACGACCTTTTTACACACCTTAGCTCTTCTAAAAAAACCATCTACAGGGAAAATTCTTTTTAATGAAAAACCCTTGGAAAGAAAACAAGTAGGTCTTATCCTTCAAAATTTTGGTCTTTTTTCTCATCTTTCTACTTTAGAAAATCTCACCCTTGCTCTCAAATTAAAATCACTACCTCTGAATGAACTTGATCACTATTGTACTTTATTCAAATTACATCCTCTGCTTCATAAAAAACCAAAAAATCTTTCAGGGGGAGAAAAACAACGAGTAGCCATTGTAAGAATGCTTTTAATGAACCCTGAAGTGGTTCTTTATGATGAACCAACAGCTTCCCTAGACGAACATTTTAAAATCGTTCTGATCAACTTAATAAAATCTTTTAAGAATAAAACTCAAATTATTATCTCTCATGATCTTTATTTTGTAGAAGGACTTCATTGTCCTATTTATGAACTAAAAAATGGAGTTTTTATTCATTCTAATTTTAAAGGTTTTTAAAAAATCCAAAAAGTTTTTTGTTCTTTTAAATTATTACTTTCACAGTAAATTTCAAATTTTTCATTAGGAGTTCCTGAACTATTAAATTGATAATATGATCCTGGATAATTAGAAGGACAAAAATTAGAATTTACTGTTGGCAAGATTTCATTATCATTTAAAAAAGCCTTCATCTGACTTATAGGACAAGATCCTGAAACACAAATTTTAACTTGATTCACAGCATTAGAAGTGATTGAAGAAGCTTGGACTTTTTCAATACTCATTTTATCAATATCCATTAAATTTCCATATCTATATCCATAAGTGTTCTCATTATTTGAAAGAACAAGAACTTCAGAACAATTTTTCTTACGAGCCTTGAGTTTAAAATTATCTCCTGTAAAATACTTGTAACTCACTTCATAAACCTTTTGATCTGTTGGAATCCCTTGCAGAGAATTTTCTTCAAGTCCTTCATTGAACAATAAACTTTGATTCACTGAGCTTAAAACAGTTTGAGTAGAAAAATTGGTGTTACCAGTGAACTCTCCTGTATTTCCATTAGGAAGTTTTTCAAGTTCTAAAATAATTTCATCTTCTTGATCAAAATTCCAAAGATAAAAAGCTACAGCAGTTCTCATCCCCAGACCTACTTTTTCTGTGTTGATTTTAACAATTTTTCCTTTTAGAGCACAAGAATTTTGTTCTTCGGTGACAATATTTATTGATGTAGCATTAGGGACAGAACAAGGTCCTATAATTTCACCACTATTATTAATAATAGTGGTATTGTTATTTACTGAAACTCCATTCTGAGGAATGGTCACTTGACAAAAATTTTGTGTTTGAAGATTAAGTGTCACTAAAGTCCAATTAAAATTAACAGTACTTGGAATAGTAACACCACTTTCATTAATAATGATATTATTTAAAGCTTGCAAAGCAGTAACTGTTAAATCAAGATTAAGAGTTACACTTTGAGCTGGTCCATTATAAGCAATGTTGTTAACAGAAATTGTATTAACCAATGTGGATCCAGTATAATTTTGAATTTGTCCTTGAATATTGGCACAACCAGAAGTGATATTTAAAAGAGGAAGAACTTGTTCTAAAGTTAACTCTCCTGGCAAAACAATATGAAATTGATATTGATTAGATCCTGTTTGAATCATTTGAGTGTTTAAAGTAAAATAATTATTTAAATTAATAACGTTGTTATTGTTAAAAGAATTATTGGTGATATAATTATTTATTACACTTAAAGGTGGATTAGTTGTCACTTGTCCTTGAGTTAAGGGTAAAAGAGTTAAACTGGAAGCATTATTAGTAACCAAAGGATTGCTAATATTAAAAACAGATCCAGGTAAAGTTAATAAACATGAACTAGTATGGTCAAGTGCTAAAGGAATTTGAGTACTTGGAGTTGAACTCGTATTCACTAAATTCACTGGACAAGAAGAAACGAGGGAACTTAATAGTTCTTGAGGATTTAAAGCATAAGGACTTAAGACATTAACATAAGTTGTCCCTTCAACAGTCGTAATAGGGACAAATTGAATCTGAAAAGTTTGAGGAAGAATTTGAGGGGGATTTTCCTGAACAAGAATTCCATTTAAGCTTAAGACAAAGCTTGTTGTATGATTTTTCCAAGAATTATTTCCATTTAATGTCCCAACAATACTTTTTTGAGGAATGGTAAAACTGCAAATTTGAGCTTCGCTTATCATTGGTAACTGGGCTACAATTAGAGGACCATTAGGAGTTGTATCTTGATTAAAGATAAGGCCTTCACATCCTGCAGGCTTTGTTAAGTTGTTTAAAGCAACTAAATCTACACTCAGTTGTCCAGGTGATGTTCCAATAGGAAGAATCATCATTCCAGTCCCTTGTTGATCACTAAAAACAGCTGTTCCTGGAATAAAAGAATAATACTGAACCAATTCTTCTTGAGGAGTTAGTGCCTGATAAACATAATTAGCCTCTACATCATTTTTAGTTTTGCTTTCTTCTTGAGAACTTATACCTTTTGGAAAAATAATTTTAACATTCTCTTGAACAGAAAAAGCAATTTCGTAGGACCACTGATAAGGATTACCCGGAACAGGACTCAGACTAAGAATTTCACATTTAGAGCCACATTTTTGTTCAAAAAGAGTCAAAATAGTCTCCTGAGAAAGGGTTCCTCCAAGAGTTTTTATAGCCCCTAAAGCCAAATAACCTTTACCTTCAACCCACTGAGGACCAAAATTTAAGTAATTAGGAATAAATTGAATCTCAAATTCTTCATTTTTAGGCAAAGTCGTTGCCACAGAAGCATTAGAGGAAGACCCCATTTTTACTCTCTGAGGACTACAAGAAAGTAAGATGAAAGTTGCTAATAAGGAAAAATTTTTCATATAAAAAACTTTTCGGTTTTTTATAGGGAAAATTTAACCTCGCCCTCTTTTTGTCCCCCGATCTATTCTTAGAATTTTTTTATAAGCTGGTGTATCTTTACTCTCACAAGAGAATTCTAAATAATCACCCACAGTATCTGTTGGTGTAAATATTTCATAGTAGTGCCCAGAATACCCTTGGGAACAGAACTGATTTAAATCTGTTCCTGTTGGAATAGGAGTAGCACCTTGATTTGATCCAAAATTTTTCTTATAAACCCTAAGATCACTATTCGGGCATTCATCAGCTCTAAGACAAATTTGAAGTTTATGTTGAGAATTTTCTAAGGAACTTTTAGCTAGATCTACAAAAATCTTTTTCAATCTAATATTTTCCTCATGACAGATTTGAGGTAGTTGAGCCTGATGACTCATTTGATTAGCTGTAAGATTTTTTTCATAAGTTCTTACTTTTAAATTCCATTCTGTCCCATAAAGCAAATAGTCATTAATAGGAGCGCTATTATACTGAAGAGGACCAACAACTTCAGATAAGATATTTCCACTGACTAAAACAATTTTAACAAAAGGCTCTCCTTCAGGAAGAAGATTCATAACAGAAGAATCTATTTGTGACTGAGCTATATTTTTATTATTAAAAACATTGACTGCATAAGCCAAATAATTAAGGATTTTATCTTGATTAAAATTTTTAACCATAGAAAAGTGCACCGAAGGTGGATAACGGTGAATATTCCATAAATAAACTTCATCAATGATAAAACCAGTATAAACTCCGACATTAAATCCATTGTTTTTTCTTAAAACAGTATAGTTAAAAGGAGTACAAGAAGTGTCAGGAGGGGGATTAATCCAATTGTCTGGAATACTAGACGAATTCGTTTCATGATCTGGAATGGTTGCAAAAATAACAGTATCTTCTACTGACCCAGCACCATTCATAACATCTTCGACAGAAGTAATAACAGTCAAAGAACTGTTCCCATGATTCATAGGATCTTCATAAGAAGGAAGGGTCCAATTTAACACGACTGAAGAATTTTCCTCACTAGAAGAATTACTTGTTTTTTTATTCTGATTTGCAACTGGAGAGTTAAAACAAGAAAAAAAGAAAAGAAAGAACATTTTCATGAAGTTTTTATCGGTTTATTTTTACAATTTTTTACAAAGAAAATAATACTTTATTATTAAGTTCAATTTTTAAATCTTTAATTTTCACTTTTTGATCATAAATAAAAGGTTTATTAATTTTATGGTGTCCAAAATCTTTAGTAAAATAAACAGGATAACTCACTTCTTTAAAAACATCTTGGATGATTTTTTTATAAGTATCTTTTTCAATTTTCTGATCATACAATTGAAAGGTTCCAAAGACTAAAGCTTTAATCTCATCTAAATAGCCAGATTGTTTTAAAACAATAAGTTTTCTATGAATAGAATAAACATCTTCTCCGACATCCTCTAATAGAAGTATTTTATTTTTAAAATATTTCTTAGATACTTTCAGTAAAGCACAGTGAAGCATAGTGAGATTACCACCAGTTATTTCACCTTCAAAAGATTCTTTTTTTCCATGAATAAGATCTAAATCCATAGACCAATTAAAATTCTTTTGAGTTAAAACATCAATCAAAAGAGAAAGATTTTCTTTGGACTTTTCTTGAAAAAAATCCAAATACATAGGTCCATGAATTTTTATTTTTATACTTTTATTGGTTAAAAACAAATAAGTTAAATCACTGTATCCTATGATGATTTTATTAGATAAATCTATATTTTCAAATCGATATGAACCATAACCACCTCTTAGAGAGAGAAAAATATTTTTATTACTTTGAATAATTTTTTTTTTTATTTCCTTTTCATCTTGAGCATAAAAAGGAAATTTTCCCCGAGATTCAAATTTCTTTAAATAAGTTTGATAAAGTTTTCTATCCTTCACCAATCTTTCTTCAACAGGACCAGCAAAAGGTATAATTTCTACCTTTTCAAGTAAAATATTTAATAATGAAAACATTTTTTTATTTTATAGATTATTTTTTAAAACTCAAATTCCATTTGATCCTGAAGAGCATTTAATGGGTTTTCTTCTTCTGGCTTCAAGTTTTTAAAAGTTGTTTGAGAACCCACCCATTTAATTTTTACTGTTCCAGGCTCTCCTGATCTGTTTTTAGCAATAATGACCTCAGCAATACCCTTTAGAGGACTATCTAGCTGATAAGCATCTTCTCTATGAAGTAAACAAACAACATCAGCATCTTGTTCAATAGCTCCTGATTCCCTTAAATCTTGCAAAGCTGGTCTTTTATCAGTTCTAGCTGTAGCTGATCTATTAAGCTGAGACAGAGCTATAATAGGACACTCTAGTTCCTTAGAAAGTTCTTTAAGACCTCTACTGATTTCAGCAATTTCTTGTTCCCTAGATTGTTTTCTAATATGTGGTTGCATCAGCTGCAGATAATCAATCACTAAAAGAGAAAGTCCTTGTTCAGATTTTACTTTTCTAGCCTGAGCTTTAATCTCCATAAGAGTAAGATGACTTCCATCATTAATGAGAATAGGTAATTGAGAAAGAGTTGTAATAGCTTTTTTTAATTTTAATAAATCTGTTTTTTGATAATTTTTTTTTCTAATTTTTACAGAATCTAGTTCTGCTTCAGAAGAGAGTAGTCTCATAGAGAGCTCTGTAGACATCATCTCATAGGAAAAAATCATAACAGGTTTTTTATACTCTTTTGCTACATAAGAAAGTATATTTAAAGCAAAAGATGTTTTTCCTATGCCAGGACGTGCAGCAATAATAATAAGTTGTCCTGGTTTTAAACCCAAAAGTTTTTCATCAATCTTAATAAATCCAGTAGCAACTCCTCCTAAAACAACAGATCCTTCCTGTATTTTTTCTAGATCTTCTAAATTTTTTTTTAAAGCATCTTTAAGTTGTAATAAACCTTGTTTTTTATGAAAAGTTGTTAAAGCAAAAAAACTAGCTTCTACTTCATGAAGAAATTCTTGGACACTACCCTCTTCAAAAAAAGTTCCTTTCTTTACCACTTCTTTTGCTTTTTTAATTACACTTCTTAAAAGAGATTTTTCTTTAACAATACGAGCATAAAGAGCTACATTAGCTGAACTATAAAAATCAGAAGAAAGCTCTACTAAGTATTCTTTTCCACCAGCTTTTTCTAAAAAAGCCATTTCTTGAAGCTTATGAGTGACACTAATAAGATCAATAGCTCTATTTTCAAGACTTAAATACTGCATAGCTTTAAAAATCAAAGCTAATCTAGGATTATAAAAATCTTCTTCATGAAGACCTTCAGATAAGATATCGTGATAAGCTTGAGAATCAGTAAGAAGAGCTCCAATGCAAGATCTTTCAGCAAAATCATCTTGAGGCAAGCTTGGAGCAGCTCTCATGAAAAACTAATTAAGCCTCAGATTTTTTTTTAGAAACTTTTTTAGTAGCTTTTTTCTTAGGAGCTTCTTTAGCATCTTCTTCAGGTAAGATTTCAGGAAGAACTTGAATTTTGATTTGAGCCGTCACCTCTTTAGATAAAACAATATCACAAGTATGCTCACCTACTTCTTTAATAGGTTTTTTTAAAATAATGAATTTCTTTTCAATAGAAAAGTTTTCTTTGGCTAAAGATTGAGAAATTTCTAAAGCAGTAATAGCTCCAAAAATTTTCTTTTGATCTTCTACAGTTTTTTTAATAAAAGTTAAGACAACTTTGTCTAATTCTTTTTTTAAATTTAAAAATTCACTCTTTTCTTCTTCAATTCTTTTTTGAAGAATTTTTTGATGATGCTTAATTTTATCTTCATCTCCAGCTTTTACAGGAACAGCATAACCATAAGGAAGTAGATAATTTCTAGCATAACCAGATTTTACCTGTACCACGTCACCAGCCATACCTAAATGAGAAATTCTTTTCTTTAAAATAATCTTAATCACAAAGACTCCACTGTTTTATTAGAAACATAACTAATAAATCCTATCATTCTCGCTCGTTTAATAGCGTCATTAGCCCGTCTATGATTTTTTGGACTCACTCCTGTCATTCTAGCTGGAAGAATTTTTCCAAATTCAGACACTAACCAAGAATAAGTTTTAGGGAATTTCCAGTCTGGTTGAATTTTATTTTCTGTAAACCAACAAGTTTTTTTTCTTCCCTTATTGTATTTTTCCTCTACCTGAGGCTTAAAAGTAAGAAGATAATCTTGGGCTTTTAAAATTTGTTCTTTTTCTCCAGAAGAACCTAATTTTATAGTTAAGAACCTTAAAACACTTTCTTGAATTTTTAAAACTCTCTCTAGTTCTTGGATAAAAGAACTATCTGCTTCAAAGATCATATGTTCAAAAAAACCTCTCTCTGGACCTTTTGAAGGTTTTTGAGGAAAAGGTCTTAATCCTAGAGATCGAACCAAAAGAGATTCTCCTTTCCAATCAACAATGAGCTTTTCTACTAATTTAATAACTTGATCTTTTTTTTCTTGATTCAGATGAGGATCTAAAACAAAAACAATTTCATAAATATTTTTCATAACACTCCTGGACCTATGGTCCCTAAAAAATTTCTAGGAACAAGCATTTTCAACCAAGTATTTATCTTTTTTTTTATTTTTTGTCAATCCCAATGGAATTCAAAAGATTCTCGATGAAATTCGCTATCAGGGTTAAAAACAAGAGTTTTTTGGTAACTTTTTTCTAAATCCCTTAGATCATTTTTTTGATTATTTAAAATAAAATCACAAACTTGATGATTAAGAAAAATTCTAAGATTTTTTTTATTTTTCTCTTGGATAAATTCATTTTTAATCTTTTTTAAAATATCATAAGCAACACTAGGAATAATTTTTACATAACCATAACCATGACAACAAGAACAATTTTCAGTAAGAAGACGATGTACTGAATCACTTTTTCTTTTTCTGGTCATCTGCAAAAGTCCATATTCAGAAATAGGTAAGACACTAATTTTTGTACGATCTTTTTTTAACTCTTCTAAAAAAGTTTTTTCTACTAACCTTTTATCTTGGGATGATTCCATATCAATAAAATCAATAACAATAATTCCTCCGAGATTTCTCCACCGAATATGTTTAGCAATTTCTCTTGCTGCTTCTAAATTAGTATACAAAGCTGTCTCTTGAATATTATCCTTAGTAAATCTTCCAGAGTTTATATCAACAGAAACCAAGGCTTCTGTTTGTTCAATATGAAAACTTACTCCTGAAGTAAGTTCTATTTTTTTCTTAAAAAGGTTTTTTAAAAAAACATCCAAATGACGAGATTCAAAAAGATCTTTTGACTCTTTCCAATATTCAATTGAAATATCAGGCAAAAGTTTTTTTAATTGTTTAATTAAAGAAGGTGAATCGCAAATAATTTTAACTAAATCATGATCAAGATATTCTTTTAAGATTTTTCCAATAAAACTCGTTTCCTTGAGAAGTATTTTTGGATTTTGATCTTGATTAAATTTTTGTAAAAGATTTTCCCACTGTTTCAATAAATTTAAAAAATCTTTTTTTAAATTTTTTAATGATTGACCCTGAGCACTAGATTTAGCTAAAATTCCCCCTGAAAACTCTTCTCTTAAAAAATCAAGTTGTTGAGTTAACCTTATTCTTTCATCAATATTTTCTATTCTTTCAGATAAAAAAGTGTGGTGAAAATAAGGATAATAAATAAGATATTGTCCCGTAAAAGAAAGATGCGTAGTAACCCTAGCTCCTTTACTAGCAATAGGCTCTTTATCTATTTGAACCAAAATTTTATCCCCTTCTTTTAGTAAAGAATCAATAGTCGGAGCATATTTCTTTAATCTTTTGATTCTATCTGAAATCATTGTATAATCATCAGGAATAATCATTTGTTGAGAATCTTTTTTTTCTTCTGTTAAAATTAATTCTTCTTCTTTTGACGGTTTAAAAATATCTAAAACATGTAAAAAAGCTGATCTTGATTCTCCAATATCAATAAAGGCAGCTTCAATTCCTGATAAAATCTTCACTACTCTTCCTAAATAAAAAGACCCTTCTTCTAAGTTGTCATATTTTTTGTATTTTATTTTATCTATGTAAAAATCTAAAACTTCCCCCAGTTCGTCTTGAATGATAAATTTTCTTTCTTCAAAATTTTCACTCAAAATCATTATTTTTTTCATAAGCTATAAAAAATTCCTGCCAGAATACTCGTTGTAAATGAAGTCATTGTTGCTGCTAACAATGCTTTGAGACCCAAGGAAGCAACTTGTTTTTTCTTCTTTTCATCAATCCCACCCCAAGCTCCAATTTGGATAGCCATAGAAGAAAAATTACCAAAACTACAAAGAACATAACTAGCTATAACCTGACTTTTATCACTTAATGTTGATTTCACTTCTTGAAAAGAAGAAAAAGCGATAAATTCATTTAAAATAATTTTTTTACCTATAAGCATTCCTAAATAATGAGACTCTTGCCAAGGAACACCTAACAAATAAGCTACTGGTTTTAAAATTAAACCTAGAATTTCATCTAAGGTCCATAAACCTAATCCTTGCAAAAAACCATTAAAAGTAGCAATAAGGGCAATAAAAGCAATTAAAATTGCTCCTATATTTAATGCTATTTTTAAACCGGTCAAGGCACTTTCAGCTAAATGCTCTAATAAAGAATCTGCTCTTTCCCAAAGATAAACTTCTTCATTTTTTGAACTCTGTCCTGGAATAAAAATCTTACTATAAACAATAGCACAGGGAATAGACATTAAAGTTGCTCCTACTAAATGTCCTGCTTTGACTCCATAACTCGTATAAGCAATTAGAACACTCCCTGCAGTCGTAGCCATTCCCACGGTCATTAAAGTGAACAGTTCTGATCTTGTAAGATTTTTTACATAAGGTTTTATAACTAAAGGAGCTTCTGTTTGAGCCAAAAAAATATTAGAAGAAGCACAAATAGATTCTGGTAAAGAAATCTTGAGAAGTTTTTTTAAAAACCATCCTAAGTAAAAAATCACTTTTTGCATCACTCCAATATAGTAGAAAAAACCAAGAAGTGTACTTAGATAAATGATTGTTGGAAGAGCTTTTAAAGCAAAAATAAATCCATGTTTTTTTTCATCAACTAAAGATCCAAAGATAAAAGAAGACCCTGCTAAAGAATAATGCGTTAAAAATTCAGCTACTCTATTAATAACAAGAAAAACACTCTGACCAACATTAGTTTTAAAAAAAACAAAAGCAAAAAATATTTGAAGAATAAAACCTATAGCAATACTTTTCCAATCAATTTTTTTTCTCTCTTCGCTTAATAGAAAAGCCAATAAAATCATTCCTGCTAAAAATGAAAAATTTAATAAATAAACCATCTTTTATCTTATAAGATAGTTTTTATTCTTGTTAAAGTCCTTTTTTATCATAAGCCAAGAAACAAAATTATATTTAAGAATCTTTTTAAGATCTTCTTTATTTAAAAAAATAGCTTCTTCTAAAAAATAAGGTTCATCTATAGGGGAATCTTTATGATTATGATAAAAACTTACAAGATCCTTAATTAATTTTTTTTGAGAAAGATGGTAGCTTTTTAACTGATTGTATTGAAAATAAATAATATCTATTTGCTCATCATAGATAGTAGGTAAGATTGCAATCATTTTTTTACTTTTTTTAGTTAAAAAGATCTTATTTAAGATAGATTTATTTTTTTTATATAAAATATTATAGAGAAAATCTTTTTTATTAAAAAAATTATAACTCATATTTTTACTATTAACCCAGTTGTTCTCTATATAAAAAAAGTTTTTCATTGTTTTTCTTTCCAAGAGAAATTCATTTTTTTTATAAAAAGAAAAAAGCTTTGCCGTAGCTCTAGCATCTTCTAAAGCACTGTGCTCTTTATATCTTTTTCTAAAAAAAAAATAGGTCAAATAAGAAAGATTGCTTGATATCATCTCTGGAAAAAGTTCTCTTGTCATTTTTTCTGTACAGTAAGATTTTTGTTTCAACTCTTGCAAAGAACACTTTCTAAAATAATGATTTAGAAAATTAAGATCAAAGCTTTTATTATGAGCAATAATAACTTGAGCCTGATCAAGGTAACTTTTAACTTTTTCTGCTTCTTCTTCAAAAGAAGGATACTGAGAAAAAAAAGAAGCATCTTTTCCTATCATTTTTTTCAAGAAAGGATCAAAGTTTTTTTTAGTTTTAAAAAAAAATTCTTTTTCTTCTAAAAAGTCTAGGTCCTTTAATAAGACCACCCCCAAATGAAAGATTTGATCTTCCTCATGAGATGATCCCGTTGTTTCTATGTCTAAAACAGCATAAATCACATCAATTCCTTTATTAAATCAATAAACTGCAGGGGGTCCACCCATTGATCCCTAATTTTAATACCAAAATGAAGATGAGGACCACTCACTCTCCCTGTTTGTCCTACAAAGCCAATAAGATCTCCTGATTTTACTAATTCTGATTTTTGTTGATAAAAATCTTTTAAATGAGCATATAATGAAAAAATACCACTCCCATGATAAATAATGAGGGTATTGCCCGTGAGATAAAGTTCTTCTTTTAGAATAATTTCTCCATCAGCTATAGCATAAATTTCTGTTCCTTCTACCCCTCTTAAATCAACTCCCCAATGGATAGAGTCAAAGAATTTATGAAAAATAAATTTTCCTTTATTTTTTTTATATTCTCCATAATCTCTTTTTTTACCAAATTCACTTACTATATGAATAAACTTTAAAGGATTTTGAATGTTTTTTAAAAAAAAATTTTTAAAAAGAATGTTATCAGTATAATTATAGTAATCATAAAGAAATTGAGTTTTTTTTCTTTCTTGATCTATTCTTAATTTGATTTCAGGCTTAATTTCCAAAAAATCTTTTTTTACAATAACTCTACCCAAGGGTAGCTTTACTTCCTTTAGTGAAATTTTTGTCTTATTACAAATAATATAATTTTCTTGCTTATCTAAAGGCACTAAATAAATAATCTCATTCTTAAAATAAAAGAAAGTATTTAAATTACAAAACTCTTTTGTTTTAAATACTTGACCTTTATAAACTGAATAAAGATAAAAGATCATGCTCTACATTTATATTATCTATTCAGAATAAAAGAGTACAGAAAAATCTCTAAAACATAAATAAATTTAATTTTTTTACCCACTATGTAAAAAAAAATAATGATTTGCAATTTAATAAATAACTTTGATATATATTCATAGCTTATAAATTATGTTTTATTTATTTTTTTTATTTTTATTATCTTGTGGCAACTTAGAAAAAACAAATGAGTTACTTGAAGAGTCGTTAAGATTAAGTGGCAATTTTGCAAAATTCTATGAAAAGACAGGTTTAAAATCTGAAGACATAGAGCTTCATCAATTAAATTCATTTTTTTCTTTTTTTAAAGCTACACTTCTTTTTGATTTTCCAAAAATGCTTGAGCATTTTAAAGAAGCCTACGGAAATATTCCAGATGATGTTTTTTTTAACTTTCTGTATGGAATATCTTCTACTTTATCTTCTTTTATGGAAAATCCATTCACTAATGGAGAATAGTTTATGTTTAAGAGCTTTACATCTAGTTTATTACTAGTATTATTATTTTCTTGTAACCTAAGTAAAAACAAAGAGCTAACAGCTAAAAACGTAGCTAATTTAAAAAAACAAAATGACAATTTAGAAGAAATATTAAATAAAAAAAAAGAATCTCTGGAACCAGATTACTCTTTGTCTGATAAAATCAAATCTTTTTCTCAGTTTGGATCAAATCTACAAAACTTTTTAAATAGAAATCCTTCTATCGCTGATCTAAATAAAATTTCACTACCAGACTATAATAATCATAATAGTTCTAATCCAAACTTCAAAAATAGAATTGTGAATTTTGGAATGAATGTTTTCAATAGATTTAAAAAAGAAAAAAAACAAGATGATCACTCTTTAAATCTCGATGAAATAATCAACACTTATCCTGAAAAATTTTCTTTTTCTTCATTTAATGTTTCTGATGAGGAGAAAAAAATTTTAAAAAAAAACATTGAAGCATACTCTATTCTAATTAATAAATCTTTTGAAGAACTTCAAAAACTTTTTAGTTGCAATTTAAACACTGAAGACATGCCATCTTTAGTAAAAATAAGAAATAGTTTAATGCAAAAAAAAAACGAAGATGATTTACCCTATTTTTATGTTAATACAGAAGGACTTGAACAATCAAGTGAAAACACAGCTGAATTTGAAAAAAATTCATTCATAGAAAAATTATTAAATGAAGAAGAATTTAATAAAATAAATTCGATTCAAGAGTTATCTTCTGATTTAAAAGAATCTTTATCTATTATTTACTTTTTTTATAAAAACAGAGCTCCTAGCTACACTAAAACTATTGAAAATAGTTTTAGTCAATTTGCTATTTTTATTAAAAACATTTTACCTAATGTTGATAATTTAAATCCTAATATTGATAGAGATAGAATTAAGATAGAAAGTGCCATAGATCAAACAGCTTATTTTCTTAATAACTTTGAACTTAATCCACATTTTAAATTTAATTTCAAAAGTTTGCCTATGGATGATAAAATTAATATGATTAAATTTAACGTTCATTTGATAAATTTTTTAAGCAAAAATAACAATAATCAAATCGCTGAAAAAATTTATCAATTACTAACTGATTCTGTATTTGCTCTGTATAAAAAACAAGTTTTTAACAAATTAAGCTTAAATTTAAGACATAATGACTTTAAAAACCAAGAAAAAAAAAATATATTTAATAGTATAACAAAAGAAAGTGATTTTCACACAATAGTTCAAGATATTGATAATCTTATTTCTAATATTTACAATAAAACATCTCATGGAAAAGATCATAGTAGCATTTTTAATATTTTCAATAGTAGTTTTATTAAACCGGAAAAAAAAGAAATTCCTTTCAATATAAGAAAAAAATTTCCTAGTGAAGAAGATAAAAAAAATTTTGAAGAAAATAGAAAAAAAATAGCACAAGAAAATGAGAATATTCATAAAAACCATGAAGATTATATTAATAACAATAAATATTTTGGAATGAATTTTTATTTAGACTCTTTGCTTGTTTTAGAACAATACAAAAATAAAATTACAATTATCTCAAATAGCCTACATAAGTATTTAAAAGCTTTAGATAAACCAAAATATATACAGTTTATTTTTAAAAATTTAAAAGATCCTTATTTTTATACTTTCTTAAATAAAAAATCTTATTATTTAGATCATTTATATTTTCAAAACATAGATTTTGAAAAATTATCTCCAACAAATAAACTTGGCTATACATACCAAGATGGGTTTTTAAAATACTTATCAGAAGATTTTATTTTAAATCCAAGCGAATATATTTGGCACTATCTTATACTACAAAGAATTATTAATAGCGTAGAAAAAGATTTTTATAAAGAAAAATACAAAGAAAAAAGTAATTTGAATTTAACTTTTTTTAATTTAAATACTTATTTACTTTTTCATCATAAACTTAAATCTGGTATTAGCCGTAATTACGATAAAAAAGAATATTCTAATATTGTAAATAACTTTATAAATAATTTATCAGCAACTTTAGATAATAATGGTTTCAAGAAAATTCCACCTGATTTTTTCACTTTTCAAGAAGTATGGCCAATGAATCAGGCTATTTTTAATAAAAACAATGAACCCATCTGGGCAAAGAGTTCTCAGAATTTAACCCTAAAGCTAGTATTACAAGGTCTTAATAAAAAATACCCTAATGCTGGCTTTCAAGCTATTCATGAAACTAGTGGGGTTATTACCAGCAATGTTTATAATTCTTACGATTATCCTCTTTTAAATGTCTTGCAACCCCCTAACCGTGATCTTTTTAAAGAAAGTATCAAAAGATTTGGTTTATTGAATTCAAATAATGACGATGTATCTCTTTTAAAGAGCCATGAAGACAAGGACTTTCTTTTTAACTCAGGTCCTTCTGGTTTAGTTATTATTTATAGTAAAAACTCTTTAGAAAAAAAAAATATTCAATACGAAACCTCTTATCTGAGAAGTTACAGTACAGATACTATCGATTATCATTTTATGCTTCCTCTCACTAGAGGTATTCTTGAAGGTATTTTTTCTCATGGAAAAAATCATCAGAAAAAATATTTTTCAGTCTACACTTCACATTTTACCACAGATGATTTTTTTATTTCAGAAAGAATTAAACAAACAGCCCAATTGATTCAATTTATTAATTTTTGTAAGAATATAAATAATGAACAAGCGATTTTAAATAAAATTTCAAGTCAAATTACTATAAATCATAATGAAATGAATAAATATTTTACTATAAAAAATAAAATCTGCAATGATACCTCTAAAGAAATCTTTAGCATTATGGCTTTTGATGGCAATTTTGATCTTTTTGGAGATGTTTTATTAAAAGATGGTAATAAATTTAATAATTCTAAGGTTCCTATGCAACTTTTTGCTTCACAAAACAATTTAACCTATTTAAATGCTTTAAGTGATATTAGTGAAAGTAATGATATTACAACTATTAAGTATCAATCTGATAAAAAGAAAAAGACTTTTTTCGATAAAAAAGATCCTTTTAGTGATTTTTTATTAACCATGCATGAATATACAACTTTCAGGGCTCAAATTCAAAGATTATTTATTTTCGCAACAGAGAAAATTAAAAAGATTATTGATCAAGGTGTTTTGAGCTTTTTAGGACCTCTTTTTAAAGATCTTTTTGAGACATTAGATAATTTTATTAAAAGTCGAGAAGAAGAAAAAACTTTTTACCCAAGAGGTAAAATCTTAGATCATGTTTTTCTTAAAAACGTTTATTCTAATGAATTTGATGTTTATCCAAAAAAATTCAAAGTCATAGACGGAGAAGCTAGTGATCATGAAGCCTTGAGTTGGGAATTAGAAATTATTTTTCATTAGCAGGTCTTCTTTTTTTTGCTTTATTTTTAGCTTTTACAATAACTGTTTGTTCTCTTTGTTTCTTTTTTGGTCTTGTTTTGACTAATTTCTTTTTTGAAGAAGATTTTTTATTTTTGGCTAGGTTTAATTTTTTTTCTCTTTTGCTTTGAGTTAATTTCTTCTTTCTTTTCTTTTTGATCCTATGTTCCAAGTGTAAATTAGGATTTTTCTCATAATGGTTACTTAATGATTTAGTAGTACTAATCCCTCTAACTTGTTGGGAAGGTGGATTAAAGTCTGGATCAACTGCTGAAGTTATAGGATTATCTTCTTGAGGAACTTCAGGTTGATTGGGAATATCAAGAGGAACAGCTTGGATAGCTTCTTCTCCTTCTTGAACAGGAGCAGGAGAACCTGCAACAATACCATTAACATCTTCTGGGTTCACTCCAGAAAGAACGTCTTGAGCAAGGGTTAAGAAAATTAAAACCATAAGATCTTATCGAAAAAAAACTTTTTGACTTTAATTTCATGGAAAAAGGGCTTTTTTTTTGATAAAAAAGGTCATGTTGAAATTTCAGTGTGAAGATCAAGAATTAGAAAAGAGGCTTTTAGCTCTAGGCTTTGAATTAGGTTTTGATGTTTTTATAGGAAAAAGTCTTTCTTCTGAATTTTTTTCCTTAAAGATCTTTTTAGGTAATTCTTTACAGGAGGGTTTTCATTATTACTTTGATAAAAAAAAAGATTCTTTAAGTAAGATTGTTTCTCTTTTAGAAGGAAGATCTTTTCAGGAAAGACCTTTTAGAAATCCTTCTTTTAAGGATTTTTTTAAAATCAAAGAGGGAGAGCCAGTCCAACTTGATGGTTGGCTCAGAAATATTCGTCGTTCAAAAAAATTTGCCTTTTTATCTTTATATGATGGGACAGGTGAGATTCAAGTCTTTACTGAAGATCTTAATTTAGTACAAAATTTAATCTTAGGATCTAGTTTATCTTTGGTGGGAAGAGTTCAACTTGGACCTAAAGAAAAAGAATTATCTTTAGAATCTATCCTTTATCATCAAGTCCCAGATGAATCTTACCCTTTACAAAAAAAAGCAACCTCTTATGAACATCTTAGAAGTTTACTGCATTTAAGGACAAGAACTCAAAGTTTAGGAATTGTTTTAAAGCTCAGAAATCTTCTCAGTATTGCAACTCATGATTTTTTTCAAAAAAGAGATTTTTTTTATATCCACACACCTATTTTAACTGGCTTGGATTGTGAAGGAGGAGGCGAGCTTTTTAAAGTAGAGCAATTAAAAAAAGAGTCTTTTTTTAATAAAACTGTTTATTTAACAGTCACGGGTCAACTTCAAGCAGAAGCTTTAGCTTTATCTCATAAAAAAGTTTATACCTTTGGACCAACTTTTAGAGCAGAAAACTCTCAAACAACAAGGCATTTAGCTGAATTTTGGATGATTGAACCAGAGGTTGCTTTTATTCAATTTGAAGAACTACTTCATCTCGCTTGGTCTTATGTTTTTTATTTAGTTCAAAGAATTTTACAGGAAGCTCAACAGGATTTAGTTATTTTAGAAAAAATCTTAGAAAAAGATTTGAGAAGTCCTTTGCAAGAATTTTCTAAATCAACTTTAAAAACTCTTTCTTATGGTGAGGCTATTACTATTCTCACTGAACATAAGAATCAATTTGAAGAAAAAAATATTTTTTGGGGAATGGATTTAAAAACAGAACATGAACGTTTTCTAGTAGAGTCTTATCAAATGGGACCTCTAGCTATTATTAATTATCCAAAAGATTTAAAAGCTTTTTATATGAAGCAAGAAGATAAAACTGTACAGTGTTTTGATTTACTTGTTCCAGGAGTTGGAGAACTCATTGGTGGATCTATGAGGGAAGATAATTATGAGAAGCTTTTAAGAAGAATTCAGGAATTAAAAATGAAAAAGGAAGATTATGATTGGTATTTAGATTTAAGACGTTATGGTGGAATTCACCATGGAGGTTTTGGTTTAGGTTTTGAAAGACTTCTTTTGTGGATTACACAACTGGGTAATATTAGGGAAGTGTCTTTATTTCCAAGATCTGTTTATCAATGTGATTTATAGAACAACCTTTTGGAAAAATATAATCCCAAGAAATAAACTCTTCTTCATCTTCCTCGATACTTTTAAAAGCAATGTTTTGTTCATACAACTGTTTTAAAAAAAGAGATTCTTCTTCTGAAGGAGATATTTTTTCTTGATTTTTTAATAAAAGAAAAAACATCACATGTTCACTTGTTTTAAAATGTCTAAGTCCCAAACTATGACCAACTTCATGAACAAGGATAGAGGGAAGATGAAAATATCCTTCTTGTTTATTTAAAGAAATATTATTTTTACTATAATTAATAAGAATAAAAGCTTTTTTTAACAGATGATATTCTTCAGAGGTATTTTTATTTTTAATAGTAAAAGTATAGAAAGTAACTCCAATAGCTTGAGGATCAAAGCCAAAATTTTCCCAGTGATTTATTTTATGAACAGGGATAGTATCATTAGAGGAATAAAATTGACTTATATTTTGCTGAAATGAATCATAAATTACAGGATTAATTTTATTAAAAAAACTATTTTCAACTTGGACTAATTCAACATCTTTATTCCAGTTGATCATCTCTTGTGTTAATGTATTTTTTTCTTGGGAAGTGAAATCTGAACTAAATTGATAAATGATGGGATAATTTTGCCAACGTCTTAAAGGTCCTTGTTCAACTAATTCCTCAGAAGTAGAGGGTGAAAAAATAGATTGATTTTCACTAGAGGTTTTAGGAACAGCACAAGAGAAGAGAAAAAGTAAAATTATTTTTAATGACATAAATACCTATAAAAAATTTTATCTTCAAGTAGATAATTTTCAGTCGTAAAATCTCTTGTCCAATAATCTAAAAAATAATTTGCATAAAGTTCATTTAACTTCAAATAATCTTCGTTATGCAATTTGTGTTTAGATTCATTTCTTTCTAAAGTAGGATACATGACAGCTTTTTTATTTTTACTATGCTGTAATCCCAATGCATGACCTATTTCATGTAAAAAAGTAGAAGTAAAATCGTATCCTTCATTCCAAATGTTTTTTTCTGTGTTGATTAAAATAACAGCCTGCTCAAAAACATATTCATGTTCTTGTATTTTTTCTATAACGTCATAAAAAGTAACACCTAATTTACCAATTCCTAATCCAAAACTTAACCATTTATCTACCTTATAAATTTTAATACTAGGATCTTCTTTTTCTAACAAATAATCTTTCAATTGCTCTATATGTTTATCTGGTAATATTTCTTCATCAAAAATAAAAATTTCATGTTTATAATTAAAACCTCGACTCCATTGCTTTGATTTTTCTATGAGAAAAACTTTTTCTTCTTCTGAAAAACTCTCAGAAAATTTTATTTTGATAGGTAAATTTTCTTTTTTAAGTCTTATAATATAGTTTGATTTTAATTCTTCAGCTTTTTCTAAAAAGATCTTGGGATGAGAAGTTAGCGAAGAATGGTTTCCACAAGAATAAAGTAAAAAAACTAAAAAAAATTTCATAACAGACTATTTCGGTCTGTTATTAAAATACTTAATGGAAATGCAAACAAGTTCCATCAGGCATTAAAGCAATCCAACCTTCTACCTCCTCATCCTCTTCTTCTTTTTCTTCTTTTTTTTCTTCTTCTTCAACTGTCAAAGTAGAAGGATAAAGGTTGATTAAAGCCTGAATTTCTTCTGACTGAGCCGTACGACGAGTTTCTCCAGGTCCAAGGGCTGCTTTCATAATATTTTCATTATTAGGATCTAAAGCACTCCCTATATGAGAAAGTCCTAAAATATGTCCTATCTCATGAGTAAGAATGGTTGGTAAATCATAATGATTCATTAAAGCAATTTCTGGAATAGAAGAGAATTGATAACCAGAGCCATTATTTAATAAAATAGCAGCTTTAGTCATATAACCTGTTGTTGAACTTAAAGTATAGATAGTTACAGCTAGAGCGCTAGGAGGCATGTTCATGGCTGTCCACTGAGTGTTATTAAGAGAATAAATACCTATAGATTGTGGTGGAGTTGAATAATAATCACTTTTATTATTAGAGTTAGGATGAATTTTAGTACTAGCATTATAATAAATAATAGGATTCTGATTAGGTACTCTTGTCTTCCAAGCAGCTTCAATCACTGAAACCGTAAAAGTCATATCTCCAAAAAGACCCTCAAAATTATTTGCAAAAGAAAAGGTTAAGGGAAGAACACTTTGATTCCAAGACTTGGGACTGTTAGACTGATCAAAATCAAAGGAGGCACTTGACCCACCACCACCACCACCACCACAAGAAAAAAGCACCATGAACAATAAAATGTTTTTAGTCATAAAATTTTTATCGAAAAAAATCCGAAAAGACTTCAAATGGAAGATTTTCTTTTTTTGAAAAAATCAAAACCTTTAAAGGGGTATCTTCTTTATTTTGATCGTTATTATTTAAAAGGTTATTTTGAAGAAAATCCTGAAAATGATCTTTCTATTTTATGGAATCAAAAAAAATTTTTTATTCATTATAAAGTTTTAATTTCTTATCAAAAAGATTCTTCTTATTATTTAGAAGCAACCTATTCCTGTTCTTTACCTTTGTATAAAATATATCTTGAATCCTTAAGCTATAAAAATCTTATTCAAAAAAATTATCAAAGAAACTTCATGGATGAAATTCAAAAAATTCATTTTTTAGATCAAGAAAAAGTAAAAAAAAAAATTTTCAAAGAATTTTCACTTAGTTTTTTTACCTTTTCTAAAGAAAAACTTCCTTTAGAATTTTATACCTCTAATCATTTATTTAAAAAAAATAGTCGTTTTTTTTATTGTATTAAAAAAGATGGCATTCCTTACTTAGGAATTAGTTCAAAAAATGATTTTCAAGAAGCTATTCCTTTTTTAAACATAATATTTTTTTTAGAAAAAAGATCTTTTCCTAAAAAAATTTCAGGCTCAAAAGAAGAGGTCTCTTTGAGTTTTCAAAGATTTTTTTATCAAGAGAAACATAGCATCGAAAAAAAATTTAACACAAAAATGGATCACCCTACACTTCTTTTAGATGTGTCCTTGGATTATTCACCTGAAGAAAATATTTATCTTCACTCTAATAAGCTTAACTTTCCTTCTCTAAGTTCCTTGGAAAAAAGACCACTTGATTTAGCTTTTATTCTCAAAACTAGTCCTTTTGATCTAGAATCTTTTATTTTTTTTCTTCATCAAGAAAATCTTGCTTTAAAAGATCTGCATGACAAAAATCTTTCTCTTATGATAGATAAAGCTTCATGAATCTTTTATGGGAAGAACATTTTGAAGAAAACAACTTAAAAGAATGCTTAAAAAAAATGAATCTTCCACATTTATTTATTTGTTTTCTAGAAGGACCTTTAGGGGCTGGGAAAACAACCCTTCTTAAACATTTACACTCTGAAGTTCAAAGCCCTAGTTATGATCTTTGTCATGAACATCATTCTTTTTACCATTTAGATCTTTATCGTTTGAAAAATATCCACGAGCTGTCTTCTTTTGGATTTGAAGAGATGCCTAGTAAAAGTTTATTTATAGAATGGGGTTTATCTTATAAAGATTTTTTTAAAGAAAACTTTCCTAATATGCCTCAATATTTAATGAAAGTTTCACGAGAAAGACTTTATTCTTTTTACAAAGTTGACTAATCTTGTTAACTGAACGATATTAAAATCTATATGAAACTAACTCTAAAGTCTCACTACGTTCTAAGATCTATTTTAGACCTAGCTCTTTACAGCAACGAAGAAAATCCTGTGAAACTTTATGATATTTCAGAACGTCAAAATATTAGCTTATTTTATCTCGAACAACTCTTTAGACGTTTAAGAATTGCTGGTCTTGTAAAATCAGTTCGTGGCCCTGGTGGTGGTTATATTTTAGGTAAAAGCCCTAAGGAAATTTCCATAAAAGAAATCTTAGAAAGCGTAGGAGAAAATCTTCTTCCTGGAATCGAAAAAAAACTAGCTGATGATGAAAAACTTTTAACAAAAGAATACAAAATTACTAAAACTTTTTTTCAAAAACTTGATTATTTAAATAAAGATTATTTTCAAAAAACATTATTAAGTCATTTACTAGAACCTATTCAATCTCATAGAATCAACCCTTGAAAAGACTATATTTAGACTGTGCAGCAACCTTTCCTTCTTTATATAAAAAAAATTATCATTTTCTAAATCCTTCTTCTCTTCACTTTGAAGGTCGTCAGGCTCAAAAATTTTATTTTCAAACCAGTGAATTTCTTTATAATTTTTTTTCTCTTTCTCCTAAAGATTACGATCTTATTTTTCATTCAGGAGCTACAGAGGGACTTCAAAGTCTTTATACTCCTTTAAAAAAATTTTATACTCATACCTTCGCTCATAAATGCTTAACTCTTTCCCCTAAGGCACAATTTTTTGATCTTAAAACAAAGCCAAAAAAAATTGTAGATCATTTTTTTTTCACTCCCGTTCCAAGTGAACTAGGAATTTATCTTCCTTGGGAAGAAGCAAAAAAATATTCTAAAGATCTCCATGCTGATTGTGCTCAACTTATAGGAAAATATCCCTCTTATAAATTACCTCATTTTTTTACTAGTTTTACTTTTTCCGCTCATAAATTTGGTGGCTCTCATTTGGGTTGGACTTTTGTAAAAAAAAATCACTTTCAACCTCTGTTTCTAGGAACACAACAAAAAAAACTCAGGGGTGGAACATTAGATTTAAATTCTTTGGCACAAAGCTTAGAAGGATTGAAAAAATTTCATGAAAAATTTTCTTGGGAAAAATCTTTAGAATTAAAAAATAAAATCATCAAAATTTTAACAAATGTTTTTGAAGAAGACATTATTTTTCCTTTTTTAGGCTATACTCATTCTTGTCCAGGAATTCTTTCTTTTTTTTTTAACAATTTTTCTTCAGAAAAATTATTTATGTATTTTGATCAAGCAGGTTTAAGCTTAAGTCTAGGTCAAGCTTGTTCTCTAGGCGAGGATCAAAGTCTTTTTTTAAAAAGCTTTAATCTTAAAAAGCCACTTCTAAGACTCTCTCCCTCGCCTTTTTTAACTCAAAAAGATCTTCTTTTTTTTCAAAAAAGACTTCTAGAAGTTAAAAAAAGACTGATTTAAGACTTTTCAAAAGACGTTTATTTTGTTACTTTTTAGCTCATATTTTCAAAGGAGACTCCATGAAAGACACAAGATCCATCACAAGGAATATAGGGATTTCTGCCCATATTGATTCAGGTAAAACAACATTAACAGAAAGAATTCTTTATTACTGTGGTAAAATTCATAAAATCGAAGAAGTTCGTGGAGGTGGTGCTGGAGCAACTATGGACCACATGGAGCTAGAAAAAGAAAAAGGAATTACTATTACTTCTGCTGCTACGACTGTTTTTTGGGATGGAAGTGAAAATCATTTAAGATATGCTGAAGGTGATCAAAAAGAAATTAAAATCAATATTATTGATACTCCTGGTCACGTTGATTTTACTGTAGAAGTAGAGCGTTCTTTAAGAGTTCTTGATGGAGCTATTTTAGTTCTTTGTTCTGTTGCTGGAGTGCAATCTCAATCCATTACAGTTGATCGTCAAATGAAACGTTATAGAGTCCCTCGTTTGGCTTTTTTAAATAAAATGGATCGTTTAGGGGCAAATGCTAAAAATGGAGTCAAATCTTTAAGAGAAAAGCTTCATCATAATGCTGTTCTTATTCAATATCCTATTGGAGCTGAAGATAATTTTAGTGGAGTTATTGACCTTATTACTTTAAGAGCCTTCTATTTTGATGGAGATAACGGAGAAAATATAAGAATTGAAGCCATTCCAGCTGAATTAGAATCAGAAGTCAAAGTAGCAAGAGAAGAAATGCTTGATGCTTTAGTAAATTTTGATGATGAATTATTTCATGCAGTTTTAGAGGGTGGCGAAATTTCTGAAGAAATGATTCATAGAGCCATCAAAAAAGGAACTCAAAGTTTACAACTAACTCCTGTTTTTCTTGGTTCAGCTTTTAAAAACAAAGGAGTTCAATTACTTTTAGATGCTGTAGCTCGTTACTTACCTTCTCCTCTTTCCTGTGAACCTCCTAAGGCAAAACATAGTCATACAGGCGAAGAGCTTGTTTTAAAACCTGATTTTAATGAAAAGCTTCTTTGTATGGCTTTTAAAATTACCGATGAGCAGTTTGGACAACTTACTTATACAAGAATTTATCAGGGAACTCTCAACAAGGGAGATACCTTAATTAATACAAGAACAAAAAAAAGAATCAGGGCAGGTCGTATTGTAAGAATGTTTGCTAACGACAGAGAAAATATTGATTCTGCAGGGGCAGGTGATATCATTGCTATGATTGGTGTTGATTGTGCTTCTGGAGACACCTTTGTTTCTGATGAAAAAATGCTTGATTATTCTTGCGAAGGAATTTTTGTTCCTGAAGCTGTTATTGAACTTTCCATTAAGGTTAAAGACAAAAATCAAATGGAAAAAATGTCTAAAGGGTTAGCAAGATTTTCTAAAGAAGATCCTACTTTTAGGGTTTCCACAGATCAAGAATCAGGTGAGACAAGAATCGCAGGAATGGGTGAGCTTCACCTAGAAATTTATGTTGAACGTCTAAAAAGAGAGTACGGAGTTGATGTTGAAGTCGGTGCTCCACAGGTTAATTATCGTGAAACTATTCGTGCTGAAGCAAATTTCTCTTATACTCATAAAAAACAAAGTGGTGGAGCTGGTCAGTATGCTGAGGTGATTGGTATCATTAAGCCTCTTGTAGGAGCTGAAGAAAACTTTAAATTTGTAAACAACATTAAAGGTGGGGTCATTCCTTCTGAATATATTCCTTCTTGTGAAAAAGGATTTTTAGATGTTATGAACAATGGTCCTTTAGCTGCCTTTCCTTTAATTAACGTAGAAGTCCATCTTAATGATGGAAGTTATCATGATGTAGATTCTTCAGATTTAGCCTTTAGAATTGCAGCCAGAATGGCTTTAAGGGAATCTATTAAAAAAGCTGACCCTGTTTTATTAGAACCCCTGATGAAAGTTGAAGTAGAGTGTCCTGATGAAAATCAAGGCTTTGTCATTGGTGATCTTTCTTCAAGAAGAGGTATCATTCAAGGTTCAGAATCAACAGATCAAGGCGATGCTATTATCACTGCTCTTGTCCCCCTCTCTGAAATGTTTGGTTATTCTACAGATTTAAGATCTGGGACAGCAGGAAAAGCAACCTACACCATGGAATTTGCTCAATATGCTGAATGTCCAAGTAATATTCAACAAGAGGTGGCAGATAAAAGAAAAGACAAACTAGCTATTAGAGATTAAATCTCTTTCATATTTTTTATTCTTATGTTTAAATAAAAAATATGAGAATTCTTTTTTTTATTTCTATTTCTTGCACCCCTTCCCCCACAAAGAACACTTCTTCCGGGGAGCTTCCTTCATCTCTTCATGACATTAATAATCTTCCATCTTCACCAGCAGCACAAGAAGGACCAACTTATAGCAAAAACATAGGCGAACCCTTTGCCTTTAATGATATTAGTCCTTTTTTAGAAAAACTTTTTCAAATACTTGAACAAAATCAAGATATTTCACCAGAAGTCGAACTATTGAAAGATCTCCTTACTCTTCTACAAACTGTTTCAGAAAAAACTTTTATAGGTAATTTTATGCCAAAAGGAGTGGATAACCTAATTCCTGTTCTTCAACAAGGACTTATTGCTTATTACTTAATTCATCTTTTAGAAGATTTTCCTGCTCTAGAAATTTATAGCTTAACCCCCTTAACTAATTTAGCTTCTGTGTTTTTAAAAGAAGGTGATTTTAATCTTTATAACAAGATCTTAGAAACCTTAGTCTTTATATTAACTGGCAACAAAGAAAATTCAGACTCCACTGAAAGAAATCCTAATGCTGATATTATCAGCATGGCTAGTTCTTTAAATGAAAAAATGCCTTCTTGGAAAAATTTTTTTTCAGCAATGGGACATGTTTTAGAAAAATTTAGAACTTCTACTTTATTACCCCCAGTTTTTAATGCACCAACCACTCAATTTGCTGCCTTACTAGCAAATAACACAAGAAATAAACTCTTATTCATATCTCTAGGCACACCTTTATTAAATATTAAAGCGGAACAACGACCTATTTTTTTTAATTTTAATAAATTTTTAACCATAGACAATCAATTATCTCCTTCTTTTAGCACAAGATCTTCTTCTACTGCTGCAGGATGGTTCTCTGGAGTTCTTAACAGAATAACCTCTTTATTTAAAGGAAATAACGAAGATAATGGTCCAACAATTATTTCAGGAAAACCAACCTTTAATCTAGTTTTATTTAAAGATGTTTTTTCCGACCAACCATTAAAATTAGTAAATCCCAATCTTGCAAATGGACCAGCTGCACCTTTTGATTTTATCACCCTAGAACCTATCTCTGATTTACTTTTAAGAAAAAATTCTTCTTTAAAAAAGAAGTGATGATTTTTTTACTCAATAGCAGGTGCTGAAGCAGATCCTTTAATAGAAAAAGAAAAACCTTCTTCCTTCTCTCCTTGAGGAGCCACTAAAGAAAGAAAACTTAACTTTTCTTTAAGATTTTTATCTCCCACAATATCTATTTTTAAATCTAGTGTTGTATTCATAAAGTCACTCAAATCCCCTTTAATGCTCCCCTCTATCTGTATCTTCGGTGAGCCTTCTCCAAGTTGAAATTTTTTAAAAAGAAGAACTTTATTGGCATAAACAAATTCAATATTAGCTTTTTTAAAATCAAAAAGAGGAATTTCAATATTACCTAGTTGATCTGAAACAAAAATTTGTTCTTGAATCACAAAATTATCTGACTCAAGGGTAAGATTTAAATCTTTTAATTGACTCTCTTTTAAAAAAACTCTTCCCTTCAATTTTAACAGTCCCTCTATTTCAATAGGCAAAGAGATAAACTGAGCAAGATCTGAAAAATTTAAAGCTCCTTCTTTTAAAAGAAATTCTTGCTCTTTAAGACCTAAATAAAATGAATTTTTCCAAGAAGATCCTAATAAAAAAAAACTTAAACCTAAATTTAACTTCGTAAAATTCTTAAGTCCTTTAAAAGAGATTTTCAAGGGTGCTAAAGGAAGTGGTTTTAGAACTGAAACACAAGATTCAATATTTAAAGGAGAAAGAGTAAAGGCTAAAGGAAATGAATAAGAGATTTTATAATCATTGTTAATACAAGGAAGTTGAATATTACTTTTAATTTTATTAATAGGATTTAAAAAAGAAACAACAGAACCAAAACTATAAAATATTAAAGTCAAAATCAGTCCATAAGTAGAAAATTTTTTAAAAAGATCCAAACTATAATCTACATCTGCAAGATCTTTTTCATTTTCTTCTTCTTTTTTCATAATCCAAAACTCACTAGTTCTAAAGAACCTTCTAGAAGATCCTCTGTTTTATTACACTCTATTTTTTTGATCAAAAATCCTATGTCATTTTTAAGATAAGTAATTAAATCAAAAAAAATTTTAGAATCTATTTTAGAAAATTTTATTTTAACATCAATTTTTTTAAAATTTTTTGTCATATCCTCTCTTTTAAAATCTTCTATCACAGGTGTGTAGCCTTTTTCAGCAGAAAAAGATCTTAAATAATCCTGTAAAGAATCAATATCAGAAAGAGGCTTCTTGTTTATTCTCGTAAGATCACCTAAATTATTTCTTTTTCCAACAATTTCAGTAAGACTATAATAAAGATCTTTTTTTAAAGAAATCTCATTTTTTATAGTATAGTTTTCATAAAAAAAATAAAAAACTAAAAAAAAAGGTAGAGAAAAAAAAATAAAAGTAAGAACTATTTTTATTAATTTAATTTGAAAATCATTAAGTTCATCTAAATAATAGTAAATTGTTTGTATTGATTCATTGTTTTTCAATGAATCAATTTGATTAAAAAAATACTCATCTATTCTTTTTAAAAAATTCATAAACTAATTTCAACTTTTAAGAAACCTTCTTTTTCTTGTTTTGTCATTTTTTTTTCTTTAAAAATTTTATCTAAAGAACTGATCAGTCCTTCATCATTAGAAAGATTAAAAGTAGCTTCAATTTTTTGGCTGTTAATTTTTAAATTCTTAAGATAATTACTTTCATTTAGTTTTAGATTTAATAACTTTGAAAAATTAAGAAAAGATTTTTCTTCTATTTCTTTTTTACCTAAAACAATCTTTTCATTTAAAATCTTTAATTCTTTGTCTAATTCTTTTTTTAATAATTCTGGATTACTTAAATATTTATCAATTTCTTTTTTATCATAAGAAAAATCTTCTTTTTTAAGATAATCTACTAATCTTTTATTTAAAGTAAGTTTATAACTTTCTAGTTGTGTTTTTTCACTAGCTGTATAGAAAAATAATAAAAATGCTATTATCATCATTCTAACAAAAACAAAACCAAGACTATATAATGAAATTCTATCTGATAAACCTTCTAAACCTAAATTTGTTTTAAAGTTAAGATATTTTTCTTTAATTAAGAGTCCTTCCATGTAGAAGTATCCCTTATAAAAAGATTTTATTGTAGGTAAAACTCTAGATCTTGTACTCACAATAGTTTTATCTTCCCTAAAACCTCTGGTTAAATTCAAACCGTTCACAGGCAAGCTTAATTGATCAATAAAAAAATTATCAATATTTTTAATTTGAGAACTACCTCCAATAAGAATAATTTCTTCAAGAGAAATTCCTACATTTGTTCTATAGGACATTTCAAACTTTTTAAAATCTCTAAACAAATTTATCCAAGCTTCTTCTAATACTTCAGAAAAAGTCACTTGATCTGTAGTAGATATTTTTTTTTGTTCAGAAGTCAGAAAAAAAGAATTTTGATGTTTATATTGAAGAGCTTCTTCTAAACTTATTCCATACTTTTCACTAATAGATTTTGTTAAGTGATATCCACCTACAGGTGAACTATCAATAAAAACCAAACGATGTTCATGAAAAAAATAAGCTTTAGTTGAAAAATGACCAATATCTAACACACAACAAGATTGTCTTTGTTGAACTTGTAGAGTTCTTTCAATAACAGCACTTTCTGTTGTAAATTCATGAATTTTAATTTTTTTTTCTTGAAAAACCTTAACAAAAGATTGCAACTCATCTAAAAATCCAACTTCTACTAATCCAAAAAGTTGTTCTTTTTCATGAAACTGAACAGCAAAATGACTTTTATTAATTCCATAAGGAAGAGAATCTTCCAGCTGAAAAGGAATAATTTGACGAGCTTTTTTTCTATCTTTTGAAGGAAAGATCATTTGCCTGTGAGTTGTTAAATAGAAAGGAGCAAAGATAATAATTTTTTCATGAAGAAGATTTTGATCTTGTAAAAATCTTAACAAGAACTCAGCATCGTACTCTAAAACAATATCTTTTCTAAAATGTTCATAGAGATGTTCAACAAGAACATTTTTTCCTGATTCTTTATATAAAGAAATCTTTAAAGAGTAAGATCCTAAATCTACAAAAACAGCTCTCACAAGATTATTTTATTTTTTTTTGCAAAAAAAAGGGGTAGGGGATTTTTTATCACTTTTTTCGCATTTCTTTATGAAAAGAAGAAGTCACTTGAAAAACTATTCTTTTTTTTTTTTTTTTAAAAACACCAAAAGAGGCAATTTTTACACTTTCATCAAAAACAAAAGCTTCCTCTAGTGAGGAAATTAAGTAATGAGTGAATTCTTTCACTTTGTTAAATGAATATCCGGTTTCATGGGAAACAAATCGTATAAGATCTTTTTTTTTGATCGTCATGAAACAAGAGATTTATAAAGATTTTTAAAAGAATCAAAATCTTTATAAGCAAGCTCTGATAACATTTTTCTATTTAAAATAATGTTTTTTTGTTTCAATAGATTCATAAATTGACTATAAGTTGTATCTAAAAGCCTCGTTGCAGCATTAATTCTTTGAATCCATAAAGCTCTCATATCTCTTTTCAAGAGTCTTCGACCCTTATATTCATTATGAAGAGCTCTTCTTACCGTATCAAGGGCATGCTTATACTTAGTTCTTCGATCAAAATGAAAACCCTTAGCTAGGGATAAAATTTTTTTTCTTCTTCTTTTAGCTTTAAATCCTCTACGTACTCTAGACATT
Source organism: uncultured bacterium (assembly GCA_964652255.1). Taxonomy (GTDB): domain Bacteria; phylum Bdellovibrionota; class Bacteriovoracia; order Bacteriovoracales; family CAZZBM01; genus CAZZBM01. Next base: position 27,017 of record CAZZBM010000002.1, on the reverse strand, counting down.
TTATCCTCACATTGTTTTGTAGTAAGGGAGCATTCTCATGACTCTACCTTCATCTCTTTGATGAACGTAAACTTGCCCCATTTTATCTCTTTTAAAATCTCCACTTACACCTACTAAAAGGTGTCTCATGTGAGATTGTTGATATTTAAATTTTTTAGTTGCTGTCACTCTAAAACGCTTTAAAGCAGATTTTTTACTCTTCATCTTTGGCATAGTTTATCCTTTTACTGGATTTTTCTTAAGATTTCAAGCTTTTTTTACCTTTTTAGACCAAGAAATCAGGCAAGAAATACTGTTTCTTTCAAAAGCAGGAGCTTGATCCATATTTAGATTTTCCATAGAGGCTTGAAAAGATTCGATAATTTGTTTAAATTTATTCATTCCTAGGTCTTTATGAGCTAATTCCCTTCCCCTAAATTGCATAATAAATCTTACTTTGTCTCCATCTTTAAGAAATTCAGTGGCTTTTTTTAGCTTAATTTGCAAATCATGAGTATCAATTCCAGGCCTAAGCTTTAATTCCTTGACAAGAATCTGAACTTGCTTTTTCTTAGCTTCATTAAGTTTTTTTTGTTCTTGATATTTATACTTACCATAATCGATAAGTTTGACAACGGGAGGCTTAGCCAAGGGTGATATTTCAACAAGATCTAACCCTTCCTGTTCAGCAATTTTAAGAGCTTCTTCTAGGCTAATGACCCCATAATTTTTTGGCTCTGCATTTCCAATTCTATCTCCAACTAATCTAATTTCTCTGGCTCTAATTTCTTTGTTAATTTTAACTCTTTGTTCTTTGACTGTTTTATTATATTTATTAATACACAACCTCCTTAAGTTGAACTTTATAATAAGACCCATCTTTGAAAAGATGGGGAATTTCTTGATGAAAAATTTCTTCTTCTAAAATCATTTCTAAATCCAAAAGAGGAGCCTTATATTGATGACCTAAAACAGGTATAGCTAAGTATAATTTTTCTTTTTTTAGAAAAAAAAGAGTTTCAAGAGCTGCTATTTTTAAAGAATATTGCTCCGCTAATTGAAATAATTGAATTCTTTTTTCTAACCATAAATCAAGAGACTCTAAGGGAAGATAAAGAAATCGTTTTAACATTAAATACCTAGAGAAAAAACTTGTAGAAGAGATAGAGGGGATCTTTTTACAACGTAAAGATTATTATTTTTTTGAAGCAAACCAATTCTCATAAAATAACTTAGGTACTCTTTATAAAGACTTTGATTAAAAGTAAACTTAAAAGTATATTTTTCTTCTTTCAAAACAGAAAATAACTCCTCTTCTTCCCACTCTTTTTTACTATAAAACTTTTCTAAAAAGAAAGAAAGACCTTGACAATAATCCAATAAAAAGGGCTCATAGAGGTTCAAAAGATCTTTTTTAGGGCCCAAAGCTTCATATAAAAAATAAGCTTCCTTATAAAGCTCTCTCTTAGAAGGTATATAAATCATTTGAGAAAAAAAATCACTCATTCTATAAAAATAAGCAATCTTATGACTTTCTTTGATAAAACACCCTTTTTTTTCTAGAAAAATTATTCTACTCAAAAGTGCTGGAATAAAAATGCAGGAGAGGGCTCCTTGAAAATGATAAAAAGCTTGAAAAAAACTTTTTTCTGAAAGAAGATATTGTTCATGATTTTGAACAATATCTTTTCTTTTGATAAAAAAATTTAAATCATCTTGAAAGCATTTTTCACTAATCATTTCTCTTTTTAGTATCTTCAAAGGAAATAATATTTTCTCATAAATATTTTTAAGATCATCTTTTGTTGTTTTTTTATAAAAGAAAAGTATGATCAGCAAAAAAGATCTTTGATAAATAGGTTTTTTAAGACTCATTTGTTGATAAATTTTTTGAACAGTATCAATTAGATTTTCTTTTTCTTTTTCATAAACAATTATAGGATCTAAATTTTTAACATAAAAATAACCCATTTTTTTTTTAAAAAAAGAAAAAATATTAAAAAAATTTAAAATATTTTCTTTATTTTTTTTAGCACCTAAAAATTCTCTTTCAAAAGATTTAATTTCAGGCAGAATTTCGTGAGAAATGGCGAAAGGAATAATTAATAAAGGTTTTTCACTTACTTCAAAGATCATTTTCATAAGACCCATTTTTGGCTTTAAAACAAAACCAATTCTTGATCTTTGACCTTCAATAAAAAATTCTACAATTTGTTTTTTTTTAAAAAGAAGTTTTAGAAAAACTTCTAAAGTTTTTCTATATAAAACATTATTATTAAAACTTCTTCTAATAAAGAAAGCTCCAATATTTCTAAGAAAAAAACCTACAGGAAAAAAATTTAAGTTATCTCCTGCTGCTATAAAAACTTTTTTTTTTATTTTTTTATAGATCAAATAATTCAGAAGAAGATAATCTAAATGTGACTGATGATTGGAAACAAATACAACATTATAATCTCTAAAATTAATATCTTCTAACTCAAATTTAATTTTTTCAAATTTTTTTACTAAAAAAATTTCTATAAAATCTTCTATTTTTTCATGGAAAAAATCTTTTATTGTGCCTTCTATTTCTTCAAAATATTCTTTTATTTTTTTAGAATCTTTTTCTTTCAAAGAAGAATCTTCAAGTAACTCCTCTAATTCAATCATAAAATCTTAGACATTTTAGCAGCTTGTAAAATACTTACACTATGAGATTTTATCTTTCTAAGTGAAATCACTAAATCAGCAAAAACAACCATACTCTCTATAGAGTCATTATTTTTAGCTGAAAAATCCATTTGTTTTTTTCTAATTTCATTAGAATGAAGCCCTAGTTGATGAGCTCTTTTTTCTATATCTTTAACTTTTTTCATATTATTAGGATCTGACAAAAATTCAGTAGCATCTTTAAACAAATTAAAAATATCTAAAAAATAAGCATAAAGTTCTGGATAATCATTCTCATTAAACTTAAAAGAAGATTTTATTTTATAAACAGCTATTTTTTCTAAATAATCAGCTATATTTTCTAATTCATCTCCTATTCTCATAAGTCCTTGAATTTTCAAAGATTGTTCTTTTGACAAGGGAAGTTCATTAACTTCACAAAAAAACATAAATAATTCTTGTTGCATCTGATCTGTTAAATTTTCATAATATTGAATTTTTTTATTTAACTGGTAGTTAATTTCATCATCTTTTAAAAACTCTTTTACTAATAAAAATTCTTCCTTGATAAGATGATTCATTTTTTTCAACTCTTCTTGAGCTCTTAAAATAGCTGTCATAGGTGTATAGGATTCTTGCAATACAAGAGGTCTTCTAAGAGAATCCTTTTTCTTTTCAGGAAGTGTTTTTAAAAGAATCCATTCAAAAATATTTACAAAAGGTAAAAATAAAATAGCATTTGTTAAATTAAAGCTTGTATGGATAGTAGCTATTTTTGAAGAAATATTGAGTAAAGGAAAAAAATTTTCTATAGATTTTAAAAAAAATGGATAAATGAAAAAGAAGATAGAAACGCCTAAAACATTAAATAAGCCATGAGAAAGTGCTGCCCTTTTGGCTGAAATATTACCTCTCACTGCTGCTAAAAAAGCTGTTGCTGTTGTTCCAACATTCTCTCCTAAAACAAAGAGAACAGCTGAATCAAGAGTAATATAACCAGAATTAGCCAAAGACATGGTAAGTCCTAGGGTCACAGCTGAAGATTGAAAAATAATTGTTCCTAAGCACCCCATACAAATCATGAAAATTTTCTGAAAGAGGGTTTCTCCAGCAGTAATTTGAATAAAACTATAAAATAAAGGGCTATCTTTAAAAAGATAGGTCGATCTTTGAATAATTTGAAGACCTAAAAAAAGAAGACCTAAACCAAAAATGGCTTGAAGAGCTAGTTTAACTTTTTCTTTTTTCTTAAAAAGACTCTCAAACAATCCTCCCAAAAGAAGAATTCCAGTATAATCTTGAAGATTAACACTCATAATCCAACCTATAAGAGTAGAACCAACATTGGCTCCAAAGATAACTCCAATAGCTTGCCTTAAAGTCATAATTTCTGCATTAACAAAAGAAACGACCATAACAGTTGTTACCGTAGAGCTTTGGAGAAGAATTGTAATGATTAATCCAACAAAAAATGAAGAAAGAGGTGTTTTAGTGAATCTTGAGACAATTTCTCTGACAACATCAGTTCCAAGAGCTTGTAAGGCTTGTGACAGCGTTTTTAATCCGAGAAAAAAGATGGAAATTCCACCTAGTACTGCAAATAAAGTCATCACGGACGCCTCACAAAATAAGCAAATATAATAGGAATGACAATATAGATAAGAGTATCTCTAATCAAATAGAAGAGAAAAAAGTACAAAAAAGCTTTTTTGCTCATAAAAAAGACTTTTTCTAGCCCATATTTTTGAATTTTTTTAGACATTTGAAGCATGAAAGGAGTTTTCCCCCCTCTTTGTAAAAAAATTTTTAGATAATTAATTAATGACAACTTCATGACATTTTTTTATTACTATTTTAGAAGAATGCTACTCTCAAATTGTTATCTTTACAACTACAGAAACGATCTCCCCATAGAGCTAGAAGAGGATGCTTTTGTTTTAAAAACATGTCAAAGACAACTCTATATTTCTTTAAAAAAAGATAAGTTTAGTAAAGAAAAATTTCTAAGTGAAAAAAATGCTTATGAATTTTTTCTTTCTATTATTTGTGGTCTTGAAAGTCCTCTTGTTGGTGAAACTGAAATTGTAGCTCAAGTTAAAGAAGCCTATCTTAATTATATTAGATCTCCTTACAGGCACAGAGATATACAAAAATTTATAGAAAAAGCTTTTCATGATGCAAAAATTATTAGGACTAAATATCTTAATTCTCTTTCTCAAAAACCTTATTCTTATCTTGTTAGAAAATTCCTAGAACCTTATCAAAAAGACTCTATCATCTTACTTGGTTCAGGTCTTTTAGCAAAAGATATCCTAGCTCAAACAACAAAAAAATTTCAACTTCATCTTTGGGCTCGCAACCAAGGAAGAATTCAAGAACTGAAAAAAAATTTTAAATTTAATCTTATCTCAGATTTTCAAAATTATAAAAATTTTTCAATTATTATTAATACTATTAATACATCTGAAACTATTTTTACTTCTCAAGATTTAAAAACATGGAAAGAGACAGGAATCTTTTTTCTTGATTTAACCTCTCCAACTTGCCGAGATACATCATTTGAAGATGATAAAATTATTAGTTTTGATAAGTTTTTATTTCAGGTAAAGAATACTATCAAGAAGAATGAAGAAAAAATCACAGAAGCTAAAAAAGCCATTGAATATTTTGCAAAAAAAAGATATTTCCATATGGATGTATAAAGTTGGATCCAGAAAAAGTCTTTTAGCTCAATCTCAATTTAAATTACTAAAAAATCTTCATCGAAAATTATCTTTTGATTATATACCTATAACTTCAAGAGGAGATTTAAAAAAAGATAAGCTTCCCGGTCTTTATACTTCAACTTTAGATGAAGCTTTAAAAAATAAATCAATTGATCTAGCTCTTCATTGCTTGAAAGATGTTCCTTTAAAAAGACCTTCCTATGTTCAAGAAATCTTAAGAATAGAAAGAAGGGTTGCTCATGATATTATTTTATTTAGAAAAGATTGTTTTAAAAAAGAAAAAATTCTTATTGGAACTCATTCAGAAAGAAGAAAAGAACAATTAAAGAATCTTCATTTAGTTCTTCCTGAAAAATACAAGAAAAAAAAATTTCAAGATCAATTTATTGAAGGCAATTTACTAAGAAGATTAGAACTTTTACAAAATAAAGACTATGACGCTCTTATTCTTTCTTTAGAAGGTCTAGAAAGATTCACTGAAGATAATTTCTCTTTAAGTAAAAAACTTTTAAAATCTCTTACTTTTATCATTCTTCCTCTTCATTATTTTCCTACAAGCGCTGGACAAGGAGATCTTACTCTTGAAATTTATAAAAGTCATCCAGAAGAAAAAAAATTAAAACATCATTTTGGTATAAAAAAAAATTATTTAACAGATCTTGAAAGAAAAGATTTAAAAAAATTAGAAGGAGGATGCTCTAGTCCTATAGGAATTACCTATGTAAAAATAAGAGATTATTTAGTCAAATTTTTTTTTCATAAGAAAATTTATGAACCCATTTTTTTAAGAACAAAAAACATAACGAAAAAAAAAGTTAAAAAAGTTTTTATTGGATCTAAAGATCAAAGTTCTTTATGGATTTCAGACAATCAATACCTATTTAAAAAAATACCCTCCTCTTTGAAGAAAAAAAAACTTCTTTACTTTACTTCTAAGCATAGTTTCATTCCTGCTAAAGAATGCATCGTGGCAGGTTTATCTACTTGGAAAGAAGCTTGTAAAAAAAACATTTGGGTTTATGCCTCTCATGAAGGTTTAGGAGAATCTTTTTTAGAGATATTTAAAAATTTTAAATCTTTAAATATCTTGCATCCTTTTTGGAAAAAAGACTGGTATGTTTGCACCCATGAAGAAGGTAAAAGTATTTTAGGAAAAATTTATCCGACCTATGAAACGTATTTTAAAAAAACTTTTCTAGATCCCAATATTTCTCACTTTTATTGGATGAGCGCCCAGCAAGCTAAGAATTATTTTAAGCACTATCCTTGGATTAAAAATAAAAATCATTTTTGCGGATTAGGTAAAACCTATGATGAACTAAAAAAAATCATAAAAATTAACTATCTTTCTGGAGTAGAGGAGTTTAAAAAATTATATGTTAGAGGAAGCTAAAAAGTATATCCCAGGTGGAGTTCATTCTCCTGTTCGAAGTTTTAAGACATTAAAGGAAGATCCATTTTTTACTTTAAAAAGCCAAGGTCCTTATCTTTATAGTGAAAATAAAAGATATATCGATTTTTGCTTAGGATTTGGAACATTAATTTTTGGACATCAACCTTCATTTTTAAAAGAAGAAGCTTTAAAAGTTTTAAATGATGGATGGCTTTATGGAACTTGCGAACCTTACTCTTTAGCTTTAGCTCAATTTATTATCAAAAAAATTTCTTTTATTGAAAAAATTCGTTTTATGAATTCAGGAACGGAAGCTGTGATGACAGCTCTAAGATTAGCTCGAGCTTATTCCAAAAAAAATAATATTATTAAATTTCAAGGATGTTTTCATGGACATGTTGATTCTATGCTCATTCAAAGTGGCTCAGCTTTGCAATCTACTTCTAAAGGACTTAGTAATTTTAACTTAAACTCAACAATTGTTTCTCCCTATTTTGATTTAGATTACATTGAATCTTTATTGAAGAAACATGAACCTGGAGCTCTTATCATAGAGCCTTTGCCAGCCAATCAAGGTCTTATTGTTCTTTCAGATAAATTTCTAGAAGATCTTTTACAACTTTGTTTAAAGTATGAAGTAGTAAGTATTTTTGATGAAGTGATTTCAGGATTTAGATGCGATTTTGAAGGACGATCAAAAAATTTAAAGCTTAAACCTGACCTTATTACTTATGGTAAAATTTTAGGAGGAGGTTTTCCTATAGGGGCGGTAGGAGGCAAGAGTGATATTTTAAACCTATTAGCTCCAGAAGGTCCAGTGTATCAAGCTGGAACTTTTAGTGCAAATCCTATGAGTATGAGATTAGGTTTAAAAACTCTTCAAGCCTTAACACCTGAATATTATCTTGCTTTAGAAAATCTTACAAAAAAGATTACTTACCTTCTGCAAAAAAAGATTCATCATCCTTTAATTTCTTACAAGTCTTTATTCTGGTTCAAAATGTCCCCAGAAGAATACAAAGAATTATTTTCTTGGCTTTTATCTCAAGGAATTTATTTTGCACCCCATGTGGCTGAGGTTCAATTTAGCTCTCTAGCTCATGAAGAGATCTTGCCAGAATTGCAATCTATTTTTTCATGAAAAGATCTTTTTACTTTATTTTTTTTACTTCATTTTTTTTTACTCTATTTCTTTTTTTTTGGTGGGCTCATTTTTTTTCCAAATCTAATCTTTTAATTCATGAAAAAAGAATGATTTTTTACGAAGGATCTTTCTTATTACTTCTTTTTCTTTTGCTTCAATATCTTATTTTTTATCTTTATAAGAAAGAAAATAAAAAAGAGAAAATTCTTAAATTTATTTTTTCAGCCCTAACTCATGATTTAAAAACTCCTTTAAGCTCTCTAAAGATTCAATTAGATTTTTTAGAAGAAAAGTTTGATCCTAAAATCTTAAAAAGATCTCAACAAGATTTAAAAAAAATAGAAAATCACCTCATGAACACTCTTCATCTCTCTTTTATTGAAAAAGATATTCCAAAGTTAAGTTCTGTTATAATAAGAGATTATCTCCCTACTTATAGTCATTATATTCTTGATTTAAAAGCTAATTCTATCCAAGCTAACTCTCTTCTTTTATCTCTTGTTTTTAAGAATATTTTTTCAAATGCCTTAAGACATTCTCAAAAAAAGAATCCAAAAATTTATCTTTCCTCTTATGATTTAGGCTCAAAAACTTATCTTATTTTTAAAAATGAAGGTTTTTTACCTAAAAAAATTTCAGAAGGAACAGGGCTTTTTCTTTCAAAAGAACTCATGAAACTCATGAAGGGTTCTTTTGTTTGCAAAATAGAGGATTGTTACACAATTTATATGACTTTTAAAAAGGATTCTTCTAAAATCTCTTCATGAAAATTCTTATTGTTGAAGATGAACTTAATCTTGCTTTAACTTTAAAGGATTACCTAGAAAATTATCATTATAAATGTCATCATGCTTCAAGTTTTTTTGAAGCTCAAGATTATCTTCATAAAGAATCTTTTGATCTAGCTCTCGTTGACATAGAACTACCTGATGGTTCTGGTTTTCAATTAGCAAAAAACATTACTATTCCTTTTTTTTTTATAACAGCTCAAAATCATCCTTCTTCTAGATTACAAGGTCTAGAATTAGGAGCTAAAGACTATATCACCAAACCTTTTCATTTAAAAGAATTACTCCTTCGTATTGAAAAAAATTTTAAAAAAAATAAAATTTATGATTTTAAAACTTTTAAATTTTTTCCTGAAGAATTTAAAATCATCACTTTTGAAAATAAAACCTTTTTTTTATCAAAAAAAGAGTCTCAGCTTTTAGCTCAGCTTTATGAACATCAACCTAATATTCTTTCAAGAGAGGATATTATGAATAAAATATTTCATCATGAATCTAGTGCTAGAACTATTGATAATTTTATTGTTAAATTTAGAAAAAATTTCTTTGCTCAATCTCCTTATAAGATTGTCACCATTCATGGAATAGGCTATAAATTAGAACGTGATTTTCAATGACAGAAAAAGGCTTCCTGTTTGGTTTATGCGACAAGCTGGTAGATATCAAGCCAGTTATCGTGCTTTAAGAGAAAAACATTCTTTTGAGCAATTTTGCAAGAATCCCTCACTAGCTTCCACTCTCACCATGAACGTTTTAAAAGAATTTGATTTTGATGCAGCTATTCTTTTTTCAGATTTATTATTTCCCTTGGAAGCAATGGGTTCTTCTTTAACCTATAATCCTTCTCCTCATCTTGTTGAAAAATCTTTTCAAGATATACCTAAAGACTTTTTTTCTTTTCAAGAAAAAGCTATCGATCTTATTTTTATTGATCAACCTCTTTTAGGATTCTTTGGAGGTTTTTGGACCCTGTATTCTTATTTAAATAAAAAATCTTACCACTTAAGATCTTCTCATTTTGAGGAGTTTTCTCTTTATTTAGAACAAGCTCTTCTTCAATCTATTTATCATCAAAGGAGATGCCAAGCAATTTGTCTTTTTGAAACATCTTTAGGAGAAATTTCTTTTTTAGATTTTAAAAAATTTATTTATCCAAAAATTAAAACTTTAAAAAACAAAGCTTCTTTTTACAAAGGAAAATGGATTTTTTTCTCTAGAAATACCACCTTAGATCATTATGAACTTCTTGCTGAAGATTTTCAGGTATTAGCCTTTGACTGGCATTTTGATATCAGTAAAATGCTTTTACATTTTCCGGATCATTTTATTCAAGGTAATTTTCATCCAGAAAATCTTCTTTTAGACACGCCTTCTTTTCTTCAGGCTACTACAGACTTTTTATCTTCTTTGCCCCCTATGGCTCAAGAAAGGCTTATTGTGAATCTCGGTCATGGTATCTTACCTGCAACACCCGAAGAGCACGTAAGAATTTTTATCGAAAAAGTCCATCAAAAAATAGACTAAAAAACTCAAGTTTACAAGAAAAAAACCGAATAATAATTCATGCTTTATTTTTTACTTTCCTTTCATTGCAAGGCTTTAAATACCAATGAATACATAGCTTCTCAGCATCTCTCTATTAATGAACAGGTTATACTTATGAACTTATTTCAGAATTTTCTTCAACAACATACTTTTTTTATTCCCATTATAAAAAAAAGTATTCTTATCTATAATAATTATTTTTTTGAATTTTCAAAAAATTTTATTTCTACTTTTGAAGGTCGAGAAATTTTAAAATTTCTTTTTAAAAAATATTTATCTAATATCCTTGAGAAAAATTTTTTACTGGATAAATTAGATGTTTCTACTCAAGAGGGTTTAGATCAAAGAATTGATCATGTTTTAGAATTTTTTTTCAACAAAATTCCTTAGTATTTTTTTCTAAAGATCTTTATTTTTCATATTTTTTTTGACATCATTGCCAGTATGTTTTTTGAACTCATTCCCTTAAAAGAAATTCTTTTTATTCTTCTTATTATTTTTTTAAATCCTTTATTGAGATTTTTTCTAATTTTTTTTAAAGCCAATGAAAGATTTCCTTACTATGCTTATTTTTCAAGCCATACTCTACAAAATATTTTTATTTCTTTAAGAATTCTTATTCTCTCTCAACTCTTATCAAGCCATTACTTTGATTTTCTTCATCACTATCAACTTCTTGTTCACGTAGAAGCTGTTTTAGTCATTATAACTATTACTTTTTTCACCTATAATCTTATTGATTATTTTATCTACTGCCTAGAAGCCAAAGATGATTCTATTGATTCAAAACAATTATTTCCATTTTTTAAAAAAATTCTTCTCATTCTTCTCTTGACCTTAACAATTTTAGCCATCTTGCAATACTTTGGATATTCCATTGGAACTATTCTTACAGGTTTAGGAATTGGGGGGATTGCTGTGGCTTTAGCAGCACAAGAATCTCTTTCCAATTTTATTGCTTCTTTTGTTTTAATTATTGATAAGCCTTTTCAGCTAAGTGATATCATTAAGGTTGATAATCTGCAGGGTGAAGTTATTGATTTTGGACTAAAATCTACAACTTTAAAATCTATTGATAATATTTTGTATGTTATTCCTAATAAAATACTGGTTTCATCAAGCATTGAAAATCTTACCAAACTAAAAAAAAGAACTTTAAAACAAGTTCTTAGAATAGAACCAAGCGCTAAAGATAACATTGAATCTTTTTTAAAAGAAGCTGAATCTCTTTTAAAAGAAGATCCTAGGGTTGAACCTGAAAGAATTCTTTTTCAAAATTTTACGAACCACACATTAGATCTTTACATTCAGTATACTGTTAGACTTTCAGAGAAGCCTTACTTAGTGAATAGTGAATTTAACTTAAAATTTTTACAGCTTTTAGAAAAACACCAGTTAAAAATCACTTCTAGAAGTTGAAATCTTGTCTTAATCAGAGTATAAGTTTGAAAAAAAGCTGAAGTGGTGGAATGGTAGACACGCAGCGTTGAGGGCGCTGTGAGCGTAGCTCGTGAAGGTTCGAGTCCTTTCTTCAGCACCAGAAATCAAATCTTGCTATTATCATTAGTGTGTGAATTTTATATGAATAGTATAATATCAAAAAAAATTTTAATGTATAAAATGTTAGAAAAACAAAAAAAGGAGAACATTTATGTTTAATAATAAAAATTTCTTAATTTTCTATCTATTTGCAGTTTTTATTACAGGTTGTGCAACGATTAAAAAACAGTCTCTTACAGAAGGTGGCTCTAAAATCAAAGTAGTTGAAAAAATAGATGAAAACAAGTGTCAAAACCTTGGGTATATTTACGGCAATGCTTACTCGATCTTTATTTCTGATACTACCATTTTAGAACATGCTGAAAACAATCTTTTAAATGAAGCTGCTAAAAAAGAAGCTACTCATATTATCTTGCTTAACGGAAAGGTTGATTTTTATGGTTCATCTGCAGTTATTTTAGGTAAAGCTTATCGTTGTCATTAAGACTTATATTCATATTGCAATGCATCAAGAAGGCATTGCTTATGAATGTAATTAATACTCTAAGTTCTTGTTAAATAAAAAATAATATTATACTACACAACTTATGTTATTACTTTTTATGATCTTGGAAGCAAAAACTTCCAAGACCTTTGAATCAAACTTTAATCTTCAACATTCTCGAATCAATAATTTTTCTAAGATTGAGCCCCCTTTTATACCTAGCTCTGAAATTTCTACCCTTCTAACACCTGATCCTTTAATTCCAAGATACCCTAAAGATTCTTTTTCAAGCTTTAAACAAGATTCTAAAAACTATAAACAATGCGATTCCTCTAATTGTCATTCTTTTAAAGATGGTTTTGAACCTCCGGTCTACAAAAAATTATAATTTTTACCTTCTTATTATTGTATTTTTTATATTTTCATGCTAAACCCCCTTGGGGTTGGGGGTCTTAAAATGTTTAAAAAAATTCTTTTATTACTGACAATGTCATCTTGTCTCACTCTTACTAAAAAAGAGTCTCTTACAGAAGATGGCTCTAAAATCAAAGTAGTTCAAAAAATAAATAAAAACAAGTGTCAAAACCTTGGACATATTTACGGCAATGCTTACTCGATCTTTATTTCTAATGCTACCATTTTAGAACATGCTAAAAACAATCTTTTAAATGAAGCTGCTAAAAAAGAAGCTACTCATATTATCTTTCTTGACGGAAAAGTTAATTTTGATGGTTCATCTGCAGCTATTTTAGGTGAAGCTTATCGTTGTGAATAAAAGATACTCTTAAATAAATCTTTGATGTTAATCCGTTATCATAATTATATAAATACACCCTTTAAAAGGATCTTAGAAGTTTAACTTTTTTAAATTTCTATTTTTTTGTAAAAAATCCCCCCCCTTACCTTTCTTATTTTTACATTGTATAAGCCTTCAAAAAAACAAAAAAGAGGTTTTTATGATTTTAACACTGAGAAATTTAAATAAGGATACAACTTATTCTTACAAAATTTTATTGATGAGATATTTCTATATGTCGATCCTAGCTTTAGGCTTTATTGTAAATTACAGTAATTTTTTGTATGCAAGCAATGAAACTCTACTACTTCAAGCTCCTGAAAAAACATTAACGTTAGTAAAAAGTACTCCCAACAATGTTTCTCTTTTTAGTGACAAGGTCAGAAGTCTCAGTCTAAAATTACAACGGGGATACACTATATCAGGAGTAGTACTTGGAGAAAAGAATATTGATAATACTTCCAATAGAAATAATCCATTATTACAATTCGGTCCTATTTTTTGTGAAACTTCTAGTTCTTGTCTTTTTAGCACTATGAATAAAATCTCAGGTTCACCCCTGTTTTCTTATGAAAATTATCCAAAAATAGGAGACTACAACTATTCTAATGGCAGCAATGAATTACTAAATAAATCTAATGAAATTGTATTTAATATGATTTCTGCTCCGTTTATTCATACTTTTTTTTATAAATTTAATAAAAATTTAGGAAGTATAAACATTAGATCAATTTCTATAGATCTTCTTAATTTTCCGACATCTGAAATTATTTTTCCATTTAAAAACAATGAAGATATTGTTGCACAATCAATACACGAAATTTTTCTTGAAGCAACGAGAAATGAAGATTCTTTTAATCCTAATCAAAAACAACCTTATAATTTAATACTAACTCAGTTTTCAGAAAAAAATAAAGACTTAACACTACAAGAATTACTAGAATTTGACTTACTTACATTAATGTCTAAATATATTAAAGAAAACAATATTAATATATTTGATGAAAGTAATAGAAAAAACAAACTTGCCTATCATTCAGTAAAAATACCAAATACTAGTCTTAACCTTTATTTTAAATTTTATTTCACAGAAGAAGAAGAAAAAAATCCAACCATACAAACTCAATACACAAACACAGATTTTTTTAATAGTTTCAGTACAAGTCCTAGTCAAGATAATCAAGGTTCAGGTGATGGAATTACCGATAAAATCAGAAATCCTATTCAACTTAAATTTCAAGCTTATGTATCAAAAAATCATAACCCCAATGATTATTATAAAGAAAGCCTTGATAAATCTACACGGTATTACCATGAACATGAAAATTATAAATCTTATTTTGCTAAAATAAAAATCAAAAATCAAGAACCAGAAAATATTTTTTTTTCATTTTGTAGATCATTTTTTTATGGGATCTTTGCAAGACTAGATTTAAAAATGGATGGAGAGTCAAGCTATTATAAATTTATTCATAACCATAGATCAATTAATACTGATTTTTCAAATGATTCAAGTGATACAATTATTAAAAATATTTTTTCTAATATCTTATCAAATCAAGATGATATTTATAAAAAAGTTTTAATTATTGTTAAAGATTTTATCGAAAATGGAATTAAAGCATCTTCTCATAAATTAGGTTATTATCGTAATTCAGGCCACACTGAGACTAATAACAGTTCATTCTATTACTCTGATGAATACACAATTAATAATTTTAAAAATGATATTTTAAATAATCCTGGTGATTTCATAAGGATTAATAATACTTTAAAACTTAAACAAGCAATGTCTAATTTCCAACAGACACCTGCTGATGCATATATAGATATTATTCATGAAAAAACTATTCTATGGAATTTTTTTACAAATAAAAAAAACAATACTTTCTTAGAATATCTTTTTAAATCTCTTCTTGACATTAAAAACATTTCGGATGAAAGATCAATTATAACTTACAATGAAATTAATTTTAATAATTTTAAAAAATCAATTTATCATGTCTTATATTTAAGATTTTTTTCTTTTATATACACACCTGAAGGAAAAAATTTTTTAAGAACTTTTTCAAATAATATAAAAAACATAAACAATCAAGATAGTCTTACAACAAGAGAAAAACAAAATATCTTAAATCTTATCAAGTTTGTTTTTATAGGATCTGATGCTTCATCTTATACAGAGAATTTCAATTCTGACGACTACAAATCTAGAGTAACAAATATAACTAATGATATTACTCAGGCATTTACTCTAAATACAGGAAACATAGCATTAAAAAATTCACAATATAGTGATATTGAAGTATTAAGAATAGATTTCTTAAATCATCTATACTATTTTTTTAATAAAAATTATATCAAGAATAATTAATTTTAAATTAACAAGAATAACCATTAAGAAGATCGAGTACTCTTAATGGTTATTCTTGTTAAAACAATCTTCTATCTTTTTTACCAACTCTTTATATCTAAGTTCCTCCATCTCATCTTCATTTTTATAAATACCTTCTAAAACCATTTTGATCTTACAAAAATAAGATTGATTATTTTTTTTAAGGTAAATACCTTGAAGAATTTTATTATAGGGTCCTATAAAATAAGTATTTTTTGAAGTTAAAATAAAATCTTCTTTTAAAGAAATTAGACCTATTTTCTCACAATCAAGAGTTCCTATGAGTTGAAAAAAATCAGCAACTTTTTTCAGTTTTTTATCTTTTAAATAGTAGTCTTTTGTTAGATCAAACAAAAAATTATCTTTAATATAATAAAATATTAAAAAAATTAAGAATAAAAAGGGCGATATCTTCTTAAAAAGAGACATGTTCCACCATAAATAATTAAAGAGTATAAGAATCCAAAGAGGGAAGTATAATTTAATTCATTTCTGTAAATAAATGCTTTATGTTCATCTTTGAGAGCTGAAATCCATAGATCCTCTTTTAAAAGCCAAGAAAAGATATTTTGATTTAGATCAAAATATTGATAAAACTTATCATAGAGCAGAAATTCTTCAGTTGTCATAAAAATAAGCCTTGAATTTTCCTCTCTTAAATAAATCTTATCTTCAATAATAAAATCCCATAGAGGCATGATCCATTTTAAATTTGTTGGATTTAATTGATTTTTTTTATTATTTTGACTTAAAAAACTTTCATTGATTTTAAAGTCTTTTTTATTCTTTTGAATCTCTTTTTTTACCTCTAAAAAATTAAATAGCTCCTTAATCAAAGGCTGATCTCTTAAATTTTCATTGTATAAAAATAAAAAAGATTTTTGATTATTTTTTAAATAGTTTTTTAAACTATGAAGATCTCTATAAGACAACAAATCATCATTTTTTAAAAGAATAAGATCTGCTTCAAAGTTCTCAAAAAAATCAACTAGATCAATATCAAAGTTTTCATTTTTCAACCAATTTAAAAAATAGTTCTTATCTTTAAAAAAACTTTTATGAGCCAATACTTTCAAGCTTTTATTTCTTGTTTTTTTTAAAAAAGAATAAATCATCGTAGAAGGATCTGGTGCTTCAAAATTTGTCTTGTTCTCACAGTAAGCTTCATCGATTTTAAGATTCAGATTATTAATTTCTTCTTGATGATAATGAGGAGAAAGAATTTTATAAGTAAAATTTTCATTCTTATAAGAATTAAAAAACTTGATAAAAACGTCCCATTGTTCATGATTTTTAACTAAAAAAAGACTTTTACACTCTTTTAAAAAAAATTCTATCATTTGCTGTTCTTTTTTTGAATAATGGATAAAATCAAGAGAATAAACCATCTTATTCTTAGAAATAAAAGAAAAAAAAATCATCAATAGCACTATTGAATTTATATAGATCTTTTTAGAACTATAAAGAGAGAAAAAAAATAAACTAACAGCTAGAATATAAAAAAAACTACTCAAAGAATAATTTCCTAAAAAAAATATATCTAAGTAATTTTTAGGAGATATAAAATTAATAATTTCATAAAAATAATAATTTGGATTATATTTATTAATATAAGGAATAAAATAAAAGAATAAAAAAGAAAAAAAAGATAATAAAAAAGAAATAAGATAAGATGAAAATAAAGATGATAGATAAATAGCCATAGAGGAATAAAGAAATGAAAGTATGGCTAAAGAAATGGAAAAATTAATAATCATTAAGTAATTAAATGTTTTTTCTATAAAAAGTGGAATAGAAAATAAAAAAATATAAAAAACAGAAAGAAAAAACAAAAAAAAGACTTGTGAGTAAAAAATATTTAAAAAAGATATTTTTTTTTTAATAACATTAAAATAAGGATGATTTTTTATTTTAGTAAAAGAAAAAAGACTAATAATAAAAAAAAGAAAAAAATGAATTGTATTGTAATAGTTAGCAAGAAAGTCATAGATAGTTAAAGGTTCTATTTTTTTTAAAGATAAAAACTCTATAAAATTAAAAAACTGAAATAAGATATTAATAAAAAAAACAAAAAAAAAGAATAAAAGGTAATCTCTTCTATAAAAAAAAGAACTAATTTGTTTTTTTAAAATAAAAAAAGTCATAAATCCTTTTTAAATTTAATTGATTCATAGAAAAATCATCTATTTCAACATTATTTTCTATTAAAAATTCTAAACTTTTTTCTTTTTTATTTAAAGAATAATAATATGGCACTATTTCCTTAGAATTTTTTCTTACAAATTCTGAAATATTTTTAGAATAAAAATAAGGTCCATCATATTTTGGCAACTGATAAATCTTATCTCTTGTTAAAAAAAGAAGACCATCATAGATATTCTCTAAATGAAAAAAGTCATGAGTAGCAATGATAAAAATCTTTTCTTCTTTTAAAGAAAGAAGATCCTGTTTAAAAAATTCAATATTTTTTTCATCAAGATTAATAGTAGGTTCATCTAAAAGAATGATTTTTTCTTTGATTCCTTTTAAAAGAGATAGTATTAAATGTTGTTTTTGACCTTGAGATAAATTTCTAATTTCTTCATTATAGCTAATAGTTAAATCTTGATCTATTGAAAACAAACTTTTATAAAAATTTATAAATTCTTTTGGTTTCAGATAGTCTTCTTCAAGACTATTCTTTAAAAAAAATAAAGAAGAATCCTTTTTTTCTTCTTTAAAAGGATCATCTCCATTTAAAAATTTCAAAAAAGTACTCTTTCCACAACCATTGGGACCTAATAAAAGATAAATTCCATTTCTCTCAAAATCTAAACTAAGACTTTTCCAAAAACAATCTTTATTGTATCCAAAAGAGATATTTTTCAAGCTAAACATGTTGTTTAAGATTTTTTTTAGAATCTTTTTCTTTTAAAGCTTGTCTCTTATCAAAAAGTTTTTTGCCTCTCCCTAATCCTAATTCTACTTTAATTTTTCCTTTTTTAGAAAGATGCATAGCTAGGGGTAAAAGAGTTAGTTTTTGCAGTTTCATTTTTTGCTTTAATCTTAGAATTTCACTTTTATTAAGCAAGAGTTTTCTTTTTCTTACAAAGTCATGATTTGTTCTATTGCCATGAGAATAAGAAGCTATATGAACCTCACAAAGCCAAGCCTCATTATTATCGTCTATTTTAACATAACCATCTTTTAAAGAAACCCCCCCTGATCTAATAACCTTAACTTCAGTCCCTACAAGAACTAAACCAGCCTCTATTTTATCTTCAATAGTATAGTGAAAATAAGCATCTCTATTCTTAACTAATAACACGACTTGAATCTTACCTTAAAGATCTTTTTTTTTCAAAAATTTTGTTTTCTCATAAAGATAAAGAATGGTTTCAAAATCTAGTTCTTCAGCTCTTTTCAGCTGGACAATTTCTTGAGGATATCTACTTTTTAATTGTTTTCTTGGAAAAGCAAAAAGCTCTTTATTAAAAGATAACCAAGACTTATAGTTATTTACTATAGGTTTTTTTCTTTCAAAAAGAACGACCATAGAATCAACTTGAGGAGGAGGATCAAAAGAATTTTTAGAAACTGTAAGAAGTTTTTTTATATGAAAATAATTCAGGCTAAAAGACTTTAAAAAATTCATTTTAGTATCAATAAATCTTAACCCTACCTCTTTCTGAAACATTAACGTTAAATAACGAACAAAATCATACTGAGCTAGATCAATAAAAATTCTTGTTCCCACATTGTAAGGTAAATTAGACACAAGCCAAAGATGAGTTAAAGAAGAAAATTCTTGCATAGGAACAGCAAAATAATCTAAAGGATAAATTTTTTTAGGTACAAACTTTTTTAAATCTTCAATGAGTCTCAAATCTTTTTCAATTAAATATAAAGGTTTTTTTAGCAAATAAAGGTATTTTGTAAGAGCTCCTGCTCCAGGACCTATTTCGAGAATGTTTTCAGCAACAGATGAATAACTTTGTGTGATTTTTTCGCAAGTAGGTTGATGGATAAGAAAGTGTTGTCCCAAAGACTTTTTTTTAAAAAACACAAAAGAGAATACCTTGAGTTCAAAAAAAGATCAAATCTTGAAAAAAGAAAATTTTTAACCTATAGTCCCATTTTATGCAAAAATACATCTTTATCACTGGTGGAGTTTTAAGTTCTTTAGGTAAAGGTGTCGTAGCTGCTAGTCTTGGAGCCATCTTAGAAAGGTCTAAATTAAAAATAGATTTTTTAAAAATGGATCCTTATTTAAGCGTTGATCCAGGAACCATGAACCCTAATATTCATGGTGAAGTTTTTGTGACTGAAGATGGTGCTGAAACAGACTTAGACTTAGGTCATTATGAACGTTTTACTCAAATTAAAGTCAAAAAAAATAACAATTTCACTTCTGGTAAAATCTATTTGGAAGTCATTCAAAAAGAAAGACAAGGTTTTTATCAAGGACAAGATGTTCAACTTGTTCCTCATGTGACAGATGCTATTAAAGAAAAAATTATTGAACTAGGAAAAAAATGTGATGTTTTACTTGGTGAAGTTGGTGGCACTGTAGGAGATTTAGAATCTCCTCCTTTTTTAGAAGCTATCAGACAACTCTCAATGGATAAAGATAAAAAAGTTATCTTTATTCATATGGTTTATCTTCCCTATTTAAGAACAACAAAAGAATTAAAAACAAAACCAGCTCAGCATTCTGTAAAAGAATTAAGATCTTATGGAATCAATCCTCATTTTCTTTTTTTAAGAAGTGAAGAATCTTCTGAGTTTCTTGTTGAAAAATTAAGATCCAACACTGGAATAGAACATATCTTAGAAGTTTCTGATCAAGATTCTATCTATAAAGTCCCTCTTATCTTGGAAAAACAACATTTAAGCTCAAAAATCTTTTCTTTGTTTTCAGAACAACTTTCTGCTCCCAAACTAGAAGATTTTCATTTTTTAGAACAAAAGCTTTCTAAGAAAAAAGATCTTTTAACCATAGCCATGATTTGTAAATATGGACTTCAAGAATCTTATAAATCCCTAGAAGAGTCTTTAAATCATTCAGCTTTATCTATAGATAGAGAGCTTAAAATTGATTATCTTTCTTCAGATGAAGAACTTTCTCATTTACAAAATTACTCTGGTATCTTAGTCCCAGGAGGTTTTGGCAAAAGAGGAACCGAAGGTAAAATTAAAGCCATTCATTTTGCAAGAACAAAACAAAAACCTTTTTTAGGCATTTGCCTTGGACTGCAATTAGCAGTCATAGAATTTGCTCAACATGTTTTAAATCTTAAAAATGCTACTTCTGAGGAATTTGAAGAACAAGGAGATTTTCTTATTCACTATCTTCATGGTCAAAAAGAACTTCAATCTACTGGTGCCAGTATGAGACTAGGGCTTTATCCTTGTGAATTACTTGAAAACTCCTTAGCTCAATCTCTTTATCAACAAAAAATCATTCATGAAAGACACAGGCATCGTTTAGAAGTTAACAATTTTTATAGATCTCAATTAGAAGAAAAAGGATTAATTTTTTCAGGTCTCTATATAAAAGAAAATCTTATTGAAATCATTGAAGTAAAAAATCATCCTTTTTTTATTGCCTGTCAGTTTCATCCAGAATTTCAATCAAGTCCTTTTAAACCTCATCCACTTCTCACTGGCTTCTTAAAAGCTTGTCTTTCTTCTCCTCCTTCTTCATACTAAAAAGATCTTTATGACCTTTGAAGAAAGAGCAAAAAAAGTAAAAGTTTTTATTTTTGATATTCAAGGAATTTTTACTTCACCTAAAATTTTATTAATTAATCAAAAAGTAGTTCCTTCTTTTTATGAGAACGATCTTCAAGCCCTTAACCTATTAAAAAGTCTTGAATTTCCTTTTGGCTTTATCTCCAAGGGGAAAAATGAAGATATTATTAAATTTTTATCCTCTTATAAGCCAAATTTTTTTTACTCTAATCAAAAAGATAAACTAGAGGCTTATCAAAATATCTTAGAAAAATATCACTATCAACCAGAAGAGGTTTTTTATATGGGTGATCATTATCCAGATTTACCTATTCTTAAACAAGTAGGACTAGGTGTAAGTGTACCCAACGCTATTCACGAAGCTCAAGAGATAGCCCATAAAGTGACCTTAAAAGAAGGTGGTTCAGGTGCTGTGGCTGAAATTATTCAAGAAACTTTAAAAATAAAAAATATTTTCCTTTGTTAAAATATTTCTGTATAATTTTCCTATGAAATTTTTTTTATTATTCATTCTTTCTTGTACAACAGAAAAAGAAAGAGCCTTACAAAATGAAAGTAAAAATGAGCTTATTGCTCAAGAACAAAACTTTTCTGAAAGAGAAATCAGTAGCTCCGCTTTTGATCCAGAAAATTTAGCTGCTACTAATCTTTATTCTCAAGCTAAACCTTCTTGGGATGTTAGTCTTACCTATGATCTTTCAACATTTTCTTTTAGTGATGGATCTTACGGATTGTGGCTTAATACTGCTGGACCTGTCACGCCACCTAAAGCAACAGATCTTCGAGTAAGAATCATTTGTGCCAATAAAACTTGTCGTCAAAATTACACAAATGCTTTTGTTGCCATCGAACAAAACTCTCTTCCTTCTACAGATCAAACAAGAGTTGCAGTTGTTAATTTTGATTTTAAAAAAAAGATAGCTCATTTAACTTTTAGTCAAAGTTTAAAAAATCATTTTTTAGCTACAGCTCCTGGTAAACGTTTTTCTTTAAGTTTTAGACTTTATAGATTTCCTGAAAACAAAGTCACTCAAAGACAAATTGCTTCAACTTCCACTTCTTCAAGACCCTTAGTTCCAGTTTTTTTTCAAGCTCAAACTTTTAGTGTTCCCAACATTTTAACTCCTGTAAAATAATTCTCTTTTCTTTACAAAAAAGTAAAAAACTATTAAAGAACACCTATGAATGAATCTCACAAGGAATGGTCTCTCTACTCTTCTGAAAAAAATTCTTGGTTAATCTTTAAAATCATGGGTGAATTTGTTGAAGGTTTTGAAAAAATGGAAAAGATTGGTCCCTGTGTTTGTATTTACGGCTCAGCAAGACTTAAAACAGACAATCCTTTTAGTCTTTTAGCTACTAAAGTAGCTGAGCTTTTAGCCATTGAAGGCTTTGGAGTTTTAACAGGTGCTGGTCCAGGAATTATGGAAGCAGCGAATAAAGGCGCTTCTTTACAAGAAGGAGTTTCAGCTGGCTTACATATTAATCTCCCTCAAGAAAGTGCTGTTAATCCCTATGTAGATTCAGATAAGTTAATTAAAAATAAATACTTCTTTGTCAGAAAAGTTCTTTTTGTAAAGTACTCTCAAGCTTTTATTGTCTTTCCAGGGGGCTTTGGAACCTTAGATGAGCTCTTTGAATGCCTCACTCTTGTTCAAACAAAAAAAATGAAAGATATTCCTATTATTCTTGTTGGAAAAGATTTTTGGTCCCCACTTTTAAGTTGGATTCATAATTACCTTCTAAAAGAAGGTTGTATCGCTCAAGATGATTTTACAAAATTAGTTTTATTAGATGATCCTCATGAGATCGTTGATCATATTAAAAACTTTTATAAATCTCATAATTTAAAACCTAATTTTTAATGGCACAGTCGGCTGGATTCGAACCAGCGACCGTTCGCTTAGAAGGCGAATGCTCTATCCAGCTGAGCTACGACTGCAAGATACTTGTCACCTTACAAATCTAAGGTTAACTTTGTCAAGAATGAAAGCTATTGTTTTGCGAAGTAGCAAACATTTATTTACTTGTTATACTGAACTTCATGAAGAAAAAAACTATCCTATTAAAAAAAAAATCTTCGACCAAATACAACCCATACCAGGAGATGAAGTTCTTATTGAAGGAGAAATTATTTCTAAAATTCTCCCTAGAAAAAACACTCTTACAAAATATTCACTAAAAAAAAAATCTCTTCAACCTGTTGCTACTCATGTAGATTTTGCTATCTTTGTTACTCCTATTACCAATCCTACTTATTCAGATCTTACTTTAGATAAAATTTATTTAAGAAGTCAGACTTGGTCTATTCCTTTATTAGTAGTTATTAATAAAATGGATTTATACACTCCCTCTCTTCAAATTAACCCACTAGAAATCAGTCAAAGAATTCCTGTTTCTTTTTTTGAACTTTCCGCTAAATACCCTGAGTATAAAAATCAATTTTTAAAAAATGGCTTTCAGGAATTAAAAAATTTTATTCTTCATAAAAAAGTTCTTTTTTTAGGTGAATCTGGTGTAGGTAAAAGTCGTTTAATTTCCTCTCTCCTTCAAAAAGAAATCAAAACAGGAGAGCTCTCTCAGCTTGATCGTGGAAAACACACTACCACTCAAATCATTCTTTATCCTGAAAAAGATTTCTGGATTTTTGACACCCCTGGCTTTAATTATTTTCATTTAAGAGATCTACAATTAAGTGATCTTGATCTTGGTTTTCCTGATATAAAAAAACTTTCACACCTTTGTCACTTTCATAACTGTGAACATAATAATGAAGCTCAACTTTGTTTTATTAAAGACAATCCTCATTCTTTAGTTCAATCTAGGTTAAAAAACTATTTAAAAATAAAAAAAGAACTTCAGCTTATTCCCTCTTGGGATAAATCCAAAGGCTCTTGAAAATCAAACTCTACAATTTGATCTTGATAAATACTTTGTCTCATTTGAGAAGAAGCAATAAAATAACCTCCCCCTCCAGCTCCACAAAATTTCACATCTTTAATTTTTTTTCTCAAAGGAGTGATATTTTCAGGCTCAAAGCCTAAAAATGTTTTTTTTCTTAAAAAACCATCTTCAAAAACTTTTTCTAAAAACAAAGAATAATTCTTTTTTTTTAAAGCTTCATAACCCTCTACAGAAATTTCTGCTAACTTTTCCAAAGCTTTTCTAATCTTTTTATCTCCATCAAAAAAAGCCTTATAAATTTTCCAATTCTCTGCTCCAGACTTTCTTTGAACTCCTGAAAAAGCTAAAACAATATTTTTTTTTAAGAAATGAATTAAACCTTGTGTGTATAATTGTTCTCTTTGAATTAATCCATAAGAAGGTTTTAAAGCTAGAAAACCCCCATAATAAGCTGGATAATAATCCTGAAAACCAGCAACGCCTTGTTGCAAAATTCTTACCTCAATACTTTGAGCCACTTGAATCATTTCAATGTTTTTTTTAAAAAAAACAACCAAAGCTTTTAAAAAAGCTATGGCAAGAGCTGAAGATCCCGCTAATCCTGAACCTACTTTAAAATCTCCATTGATAGTAATTTCTAAACCAAAATTTGAATCTAAATAGGTAATCTCTACAAAAGCTTTTAAAAGCCTTTCCAATAAATCAGGTTGTTTTTTAGTCAAAAGGTCTTTTAAACTTTGTTCTTTTACATTTTGATCTCTTTTCCAAAGAATATTTTTTTTTCTTGGCTTTAAAATCACTTCAAGGGATTGTTGTAAAGCAGCATTAACTACAATTACTGGAAAGTATTCATAAAAAGGAGGCAAGTCTAAAGTCCCCCCTAAAAAATCAATTCTATAGAAACCCTTCATGAGTATGCATGATGAGCCTTACATCTTGCTTCGTAATGATTTTTTTCCCCTAAAAGAACAAGATCTTCACTAAGAACTATTCTTTCGGTTCTAGTGGCACTTTCTCCACAAATGGTACAGATTGCATGAACCTTAGTGACTTCATCAGCTAAAGCTAATAATTGTGGCATAGGTCCAAAAGGATCACCCTTATAGTCTAGATCTAAACCAGCTACAATCACTCTAACAGATCTTTTAATAAGTCTTAAAATCACTTCAATAATACCTTCATCAAAAAATTGAACTTCATCAATAGCAATAACTTTTGTTGAATCTTTAATAGAATTAAAAAGTTCTCCAGAATCCTTCACTGGATAAGCTTCAATACTTAAATCCGTATGAGACTGAATATGATATTTAGAATAACGATCATCTAAAGAAGGTTTAAAGACTTGAATTTTTTGTTTAGCTATCTGACTTCTTCTCACCCTTCTAATAAGTTCTTCACTTTTTCCTGAAAACATAGGGCCACAAATCACCTCTAATTGAGCTAACATCTAATCTTGATTAACAAAAAAAAAAGAAAAAAGAAATAAAAATAAACTATTATTTTTCAATTAAAAATTTGAAAGTTTTTCATTGGAAGTTATCTTAGTGCTAAAAGTAACAGATTCAAGATCAAACTCAACGAGATTATAATTAGGTAAAAGAAATTTTTTTAATAAATCACAAGTGAGAGTTTCTTCTTGTAAAAAAAAGAAAGGATTCCAATAAGATTCCTTTAATTTTAAAAATATGTTTAAATTATACTCAGTTAAAGAAACATAATAATAAGTCTTATTCTCACAAATTATTTTTTCTAACTTTAAAGAAGAAATACTTTTCCAATACTCTGTTAATTCATCAGAATCTTCTTTTTTTTCTTCTTTAAAAAAAGATCTTCTTTCAACCCTCAAAGGATATTCCTTTCTGTTTTTAGGATCAAATTTATTAAATAAAATGATTAAACTGTCAGGAGAAAGTTTAGAAAACAGATTTTCTTGAGAAAATAAATACGAAAGCAAAATGATCATAAAAAAATTATTAAAACAAAGATTTTAGATTTAATTGAAGGAGCAAGTAGCTAGTCTTGCACTTAGTTTCCCAAGCACTACCGTCGCCGGTACAAGGCTTCACTTCTGGGTTCGGAATGGGACCAGGTCTTTCCCTTGCCCTATGCTCACCCCTTCAGTTAAATCCAACAATTTTGTTAGATTTAAATAATTAATTAACAAGGTTTTTTTAACAAGAATTTTTTTATTGATAAAAAAGAAAAAGCTATGGAGAATTAGTATTTGTCAGCTTAATACCTTACAGTACTTCCACTTCAAACCTATCAAGCTTGTGGTCTACAAGCACTCTCCGAGATCTTATCTTGAGGTAGGTTTCCCGCTTAGATGCTTTCAGCGGTTATCCTTTCCAAATTTAGCTACTCGGCTTGCATCTGGCGACACAACCGATTCACCAGGGATTTGTCCAACCCGGTCCTCTCGTACTAAGGTCAGATCCTCTCAAATCTCATACGCCCACGGAGGATAGGGACCGAACTGTCTCACGACGTTCTGAACCCAGCTCGCGTACCGCTTTAATGGGCGAACAGCCCAACCCTTGGGACCTACTACAGCCCCAGGATGCGATGAGCCGACATCGAGGTGCCAAACCACTCCGTCGATGTGAACTCTTGGGAGTGATAAGCCTGTTATCCCCAGGGTAGCTTTTATCCGTTGAGCGATGGCAATCCCACTTTATACCACCGGATCACTAAGTCCTACTTTCGTACCTGCTCCACCCGTCGGTGTCGCAGTCAAGCTCCCTTATGCCTTTGCACTCTGCGAATGGTTTCCAACCATTCTGAGGGAACCTTTGAGCGCCTCCGTTACTCTTTCGGAGGCGACCGCCCCAGTCAAACTGCCCACCTAGCACTGTCTCCGGTGTTACACACACCAGATTAGAATCCCAATACTGCGTGGTTGGTATTCCACCAACGACTCATGTAAACCTAGCGGCCTACAATCAAAGTCTCCCAACTATCCTATACACACAGCATCA